>JAKIUX010000177.1 GCA_021647345.1 Hydrogenimonas sp. | reverse complement strand
ACCCGCCACCCTGAACGGTTTTTGAAAGTTTATGAAAACATAAAAAGAAGAGCGGCCCGGGAGGGGGTAAAAACCTCTCTTTGGAGCGAAACGGAAAACTTTGAGGCAGATATTGTGGTTGTCGATGTGATGGGTGAGCTTGTAAACTTCTACGCTGTAAGCGACATAGTGATTCTTGGCGGCGCTTTCGCTCCGGTTGGCGGGCACAATCCTGCAGAAGTTGTACCTTTTGGTTGCAAGCTAATAAGCGGCAAAGAGATATTCAATCAGCAAGCGATGTTCCAAGAGGTTGAGGGCGCTATATTTTGCGATTCGCAGAAGATCGATGAGGCGCTCGAAAGGGCCCAGAGAAGCGAGCCTGTCAAATTGAGAAAGAGTGTCTGCTTAGATCCGATACTCAAAGGGATTCTCGATGTGGTATGATATGAAGAAAGAGGGTTTTGTCGATCTTTTCATAACCGCAAGGCCGTCGAGCGGCAAAAACTCTTTCGCGGGCATCTATGACGACGCTTTGAAGGTGCATATAAAAGCTCCTCCTGTAGATGGGGCCGCGAACAAGGAGTTGGTGAAATTTCTTTCCAAGAGTTTTAAGATAGCCAAAGGCGATATCGAGTTTCTCTCAGGGGAGAGTTCGAAGAGAAAGCGGATAAGAGTTCCGCTAAATGAAAAGGTGAAAGAGTTTATAGATGGGCAATAGAGAGAAAGCTTACAAACTGCTGGCGGTACAGATGGGAATGTCAAACTCCAAAGCCAAAGAGTTGATAGACAGAGGAGTTGTGTATGTCGGCAATAAAAAAGTTGCTATAGCCAGAGGTGAGCTGCCTGTAAATACGAAGTTCAGAGTTCTGAAGGTCAGCGAGCCGAAAGTGATTTTCGAAAACGAGGAGGTTCTGGCGCTGAACAAGCCCCCTTTCCTTACGAGTGATGAAGCGGCAAGAGGCTTCAAAGGGGTGCGACTGCTTCATAGACTCGACAGAGAGACTAGCGGTGTGCTTCTGTTGGCAAAAAAGAGCTCTTTTGAAAAGAGGGCGACGGAAGCATTCAGAGCAAGAGCGGTCTACAAGGTGTATAGCTGCTGGGTTCAAGGAATCGTCAGCGAGCCTGTGGCGATAGAGAAGCCGATTTTGACAATAAAAAGAGATGGCTTCGCATACAGCAAGATAGATAGCAGAAAAGGAAAAGAGGCGATAACCCATATTGAACCGGTAATGATTGCAGGTTCGCGTACGAAGCTAAGAGTTGTAATAGAGACGGGCCGAACTCACCAGATAAGAGTTCACCTTAAAAGCATAGGCCATCCGATTGTCGGAGACTCTCAATATGGTGTAATGTCGAGCCAGACCAACAGAATGCTTCTGCATGCGCTGGAGCTGAAGCTTCTTGGCTACGACTTCATGGCGAAAGAGCCAAAAGGGTTCGACCAGGTAGGCGGCGGATAAGGTTTTGTATGCTTCTACGGATTCCTTATATTTAATTAAAATTAAAGTGTTTATAAGCTAAAATTCCAAACTTTGAGTATAGCCCTCTGTATGGGCAAATGAGTCAATTCAGGAGATCGAGTGTTTGAGTCGTTAAGCAGCAGTTTTCAAAATGCCATCGGCAAGATACGTTTCAGAGATGATGAGAAAGCTCTAAAAAGAGCTCTTGCCGAACTTAAAAAATCACTGCTCAAAGCGGATGTGCACCACAAAGTGGTAAAAGAGCTGCTTAGTGTCGTAGAGCGTGAAACGAAGATTGCAGGCATAGGCAAAGAGAATTTCCTGAATGCTTTGAAAAAGGAGCTGACCGATAGCTTGACCGCTCCCGGAAAGCAGGGTTATGTCTATAGCCCGACACCTCCGACCGTTGTTATGATGGCAGGTCTTCAGGGTTCGGGCAAGACGACAACTTCCGGAAAGCTGGCCTACTATCTAAAGCTTCGAAAAAAGAGAGTACTTCTTGCGGCAGCCGACCTTCAGAGGCTTGCCGCCGTTGAGCAGCTTAGGCAGATAGCCGAACAGATAGAGGTGGATATCTTTGCCGACGAGAGCGCCAAGGATCCTGTAGAGGTTGCCAAAAGAGCCCTGCAAAAGGCGAAAGATGGAAACTATGACGTACTCATAGTAGACACTGCCGGCCGTCTTGCGATAGATGAAGAGCTTATGGATGAGATAAAGAGGGTAAAGGATGCGCTGCAGCCAGATGAGATCTTCTACGTAGCAGACTCTCTGACAGGGCAGGATGCGGTAAGAAGTGCTGCCGCCTTCAACGATGAACTCGGGTTGACAGGAGTAATTCTTAGCAAGTACGACGGAGACAGCAAGGGCGGAGTTGCGCTCGGCATAGCGAGGCAGGTGGGAGTACCTCTTCGCTTTATAGGCTCTGGTGAGAAGATGCCCGATCTTGAGGTTTTCATTCCTGACAGAATTGTCGGCAGGCTGATGGGTGCGGGAGATATCGAGTCTCTTGCTGAAAAGGCGTCGGCAGTTATAGATGAGAAAGAGGCTAAGAGGGTCGCCAAAAAGATCAAGAAAGGGCAATTCAACTTCAACGATTTTCTTGAGCAGCTTGAGCAGATGAAAAAGCTCGGAAGCCTAAAATCTATCGTCGGAATGATACCGGGAATGGGCAAGATGGCCAACGCTTTGAAAGATATGGATCTTGACAATTCGGGAGAGATCAAGAAGATCAAAGCTCTCATCAGTTCCATGACTCCAAAAGAGAGGGAGAACCCTGACCTGTTGAACAACAGCCGCAAAAGGCGCCTTGCCAAGGGAGCGGGGCTTAGCCAGGTGGAGGTGAATAAAGTGCTTAAGCAGTTCAAAAATGCCGCTAAAATGGCGAAAAAGTTCTCCGGCAAGAAGGGTATGCAGGATCTGCAGAATATGATGAGCCAGATGCAAGGGGGCGGATTTCCGCGATGAGCCCCCTCGGGACATTGACCTAAACGATACCGTCAATCGCTTAGGTCAATGCCTCTTGGCAACTGAAAAAAGAAATATATCAAGGAGATAGTATGACAACCATCAGACTTACGCGTATGGGAAGAAAGAAGCGACCCTTCTATAGAATCGTCGTTACAGACAGCAGAAAGAGGCGCGACAGCGGTTGGATAGAGTCTATAGGGTATTACGACCCAATGACCGAGCCGGCGACGGTCAAGATTGATGAAGAGCGCCTCAACTACTGGCTTAGCGTAGGTGCCAAGCCGAGCGAGCGTGTCAAGAAACTTGCCGGAAAGTAGAGTCGAAATGGTAGAGAACTTTGTGCGCGATTTCGCCAGGCTCATTGCTTCCCGTCCAGACGAAATAGTCGTTGAGCGCAAAAACCTGGGCGAGAATTTTGATGAAATCATAATCTACGCGCACAAAGATGATGCCGGAAAACTGATAGGTAAAGAGGGGCGTATGATAAACGCGCTCAAGACGGTGATAGGCGGATGCAAAGCGAAAGATGGCATAAGCTACCGCGTGAACGTTCAGGCTCTGGAGGAGCGAGAGGGGTGAACCCCGAAAAGATTCCGGTTGCCCGCATAGGAAAAACTGTCGGCCTAAAAGGAGATATGCGTCTCAATCTGCTCTGTGACTTTCCGGAGCAGTTTAAGAAGGGCGCGAGCTTTATGAGCGACAGGGGCGATTTGAAGATATCCT
>JAKIUX010000176.1 GCA_021647345.1 Hydrogenimonas sp. | reverse complement strand
TATCATCAACGATATCTACTGCGAAGAGGGAGCCGAGTATATAGACTTCACTTCCAAACCCGAGATAGTGGAACTGGGACTATCCATAGGCGGCGTAGATGAAGATGAGCGCAAGCGGCTTCAAATAAGAAAAACCATAGAAGAGCATTTAGAAAAAGAGCTTAGACTTACAAAAAGAGGTATTAAGGTACTCAGCCTCTTTTTTATAGACAAGGTAGCCAATTATCGTTGGTATGATGAGGAGGGTAATGCCCAAAAAGGCAAATACGCTATTGTGTTTGAGGAGGAGTATGGCAAGCTCATCCGCAAACCAAAATATAGAGCCCTTTTTGAGGATGTAGATGTAGATGTCGATACCGTGGCCGAAAAAGTTCACAATGGATACTTCTCTGTAGATAAAAAAGGAAAAGCCAAAGATACCTCCGGCAAAACACAAGATGATGAAAATACATACAATCTCATTATGAAAGATAAAGAAAAACTGCTAAGTCTTGACAACAAACTGAAGTTCATCTTCTCTCACTCCGCACTGAGAGAGGGTTGGGACAATCCAAATATCTTCCAGATATGCACGCTTAATGAAAGTAATTCTGTCATAAAGAAAAGGCAAGAGATAGGACGAGGGTTAAGACTGTGTGTAAACCAACAAGGAGAGCGTGTCTTTGGATTTGAGGTAAATACGCTAACGGTAATGGCAAACGAATCTTACGAAGAGTTTGCCAAGAAACTGCAAAAAGAGATCGAAGAAGATACAGGCATAAAGTTTGGACTCATAGAGGAGCACAGCTTTGCCAATATTGTTATGCCTTCTGGCAGCAAAGAAGAATATCTTGGTATCGAAATGTCCCAAAAGCTATGGAAGAATCTACATGAACAAAAATATATCGATGACAGGGGAAAGGTTCAAGATAGTCTCAAAATAGCCTTAAAAAGTGATTCAGTGATATTGCCTGATGGTTATGAAGCCGTTGCACCCCAGATCATTTCAATACTTAAAAAAGTAGCCGGAAATCTCAATATCAAAAATGCAAGCAACAAAAGAGTAGTAACACTAAACAAAAAGGTTTATCTAAGTGAAGAGTTCAAGGAGCTATGGGATCGTATCAAATACAAAACCACCTACCGGGTGAAGTTTGATGAAGAGGCACTCATAGAAGCGTGTGCCAAAGAGATAAAAGATCATCTTGTGGTCGCAAAGACAAGATTTAGGTATCTTAAAGCCGGCGTAGAGATAACTCAAGGCGGCGTGGGTGCCGATGTGGTTGAAGAGTCTGCTTTTGTATATGAGCCTAAAGATTTTGAACTGCCGGATATTGTGACCTACCTTCAAAATGAGACAAACCTTACCCGCAGAGCCATTGTGAAGATACTGACCAAAAGCGGCAAGTTAGAGCAGTTCAAAAATAACCCTCAGAAGTTTATAGAGCAGGTGATGGGAATGATACAGCGCACAATGCGTCACTTTATAGTAGACGGCATAAAGTATGAAAAGATCGGAAACGAAAGTTACTATGCTCAAGAAATATTTGAAGAGCAGGAGCTGGTAGGATACCTAAACCAGAACCTTCAGGAGAGCAAAAAGGGTGTGTATGATTATGTAGTGTATGATTCAGATGTAGAGAAAAACTTCGCCGTTTCGTTTGAGAAGAACCCGATGGTCAAAGTCTATGCAAAGCTACCGAGCTTCTTCAAAATAGACACGCCGCTTGGAAGCTACAACCCCGACTGGGCTATAGTCATAGAAAAAGATGCAGAAGAGAAGCTCTATTTTGTAGTAGAGACCAAAAGCACACTCTTTGCCGATGCCTTGCGTCCAGCAGAGCAAGCCAAGATAGAGTGCGGGAAGGCGCACTTTGACGCAATAGGCGACGATGTGCAGTTTGTTAAAGCTACTAAGATGAAAGATGTCGAGGATGTGGTGTATGGTTAGGCGGTTAAAATAGATGTTTTGCAGGCTCTGAACTTTGCATCTTACAAAGCGGCCTAAGCACGGCGATATCCTCTCTTGACCTTTTGGGGTTCTTTATATAAAATCAGCGTCAAAAAAGCAAAAGGTCTATATGGAGCGGTTTTATTTGAGCGATCTTGACTTTACGCTCTTAAGAAGCGATCAGAGTGTAAGCAGATATACTAAAGAGGTCTGGAACAGTGCGGTTAAGAGCGGCGTAAAGCTCTCAGTTGCTACGGCAAGAAGCTATACGGGAGTGATGAAGCTTTTAGACGGACTCTTTTTAAAAGAGCCGCTTATTTTGCTTGACGGGGTGATGATAGCAAGCCCAAGCGGAGAGATTTTGCATTTAAGCGCCATTGAAAGAGAGCTTGGCGATGAGATAATCGATCTTGCTTTTAATATTAGCGGCAGCTACCCTCTGCTTGTGGGGATTGATGAAGATGATATTGAGAGATTTATATATCCTAAAAAGCGCAACAAATATCAGGATGAGCTTTTAAAAACTTTTCACAACGACAGACGCGTTTTGGACAGCGACCCTTTTAGGGCTATGCGCAGAAATCTAAAGATTGTCTATCTTGGCAGCGAAAAAGAGACTATGGAGCTTGAAATAGCGCTAAAAGAGAGTTTTGGCGATCTGATAGAGATAAAAAGAACCAAAGATCCGTATATTGAGTGCTGGTTTATGACGGTGCTTCATGCCGAAGGAGACAAGGCTCATGCTCTGTTGAGACTTGAGGAGATCGAAGGGGTTGACAGGGCGCATACGACAGTTTTTGGAGACAGCCACAACGATTTGGGGCTATTTGACGCCGCCGGCAAAAAGATAGCCGTCGCAAATGCGATAGATGAGCTTAAAGAAGCGGCTGACATCGTGCTTCCTTGGAGCAACGACGAAGATGGTGTTGCCAAATTTTTGAAACAGGAGGTTTTGGATGGTAAGAAATACGTCGGTTAAGATAGCTCTTTTGAACTATATAACTTTGATCATTACGGTCATTGCATTGGAGTTTTCGCTTCTTGGGACTCATAGTTATCTTGGTATTTTGCTCTATATTGTCGTGGCATACACTTTTTTGACGATCTTTACAGCCCCCATAGGCGTGGTTATGGCCTCTGTAGAAAAGAGTAGAGCGGGGCTTGAAGAGGGGGCGAAGATCGGTTTGGCGGCCAACCTTCTTTACTTTCTGTTTCTGCTTGCGGCGACTATCTTTCTTTGGCCCGAAATTGATGCAAAATAGATACTTTCGGCTACATAGTCTCATAATCTAAAGATGCCTCTATATGAGGCCATCTGTTTTGAATAAGCTGCTCAATTTTCTCTATCTTTTTATGTGCGCTACTTTCGTTTTCGCTCAGAAACGCTATGGCAATAGCCGCCTCTTTCGGATACTCCAAAGATAGATCAAGCACAGAGCAGTTCATATTTTTAAGCCGCTCTTTTATAGAGTTTGTTACGGCTCTTCGCCCCTTTTTTGTCTCTATAAGCGGAAGATCAAGAGTTAGGGTCGCATATGTCAGGGTCATTGTGCCTGTCCCCCTCTACCCACTCTATCTCTCTTTTTCTCATATAATCTATAAGCCTCTTATACCACTCCTGCACCTTTTGTTCGCTCTTGGCGGCGAGGCTGATGACGGCTATGCGCTTTTGGCCGCAAAATGCCGGCAGAGACGAGAGCTCTATCTCT
>JAKIUX010000175.1 GCA_021647345.1 Hydrogenimonas sp. | reverse complement strand
TCTCTAAAATATAAAATAGAAGCCGCCAAAAAGAGACTTCAGAAGGCAGAAAAAGATATGCTCAGATTCGAGAAAATGCTTAAAAAAAGACTTATCGCGACTTCGGACTACGAAAATGTAAAATTGCAAAGAGACTCTCTTGCGGATGAGATAGAGAGTATGAAAAGGGAACTGAACGCTCTTTTAGCTGCGAAGATGAGCGCGCAAGAGGGGCTGAAGGTGGCGAAAGTTACGGAGAGGCTCGTCATGGAGCTTGAAAAAGGGATATTGTCTGCTGAAGAGAAGCTGAAAGCGCAGAGGGAGGCTCTAAAAGAGATAGAGTATAAAATCTCATATACAACTATGTTCGCACCTTTTGATGGCGTTATTGCGAAGAAGTATTTCGATGCGCCGAGAGTGATCGAGAGCGGAACACCTGTATACGCTCTGACCGACCCTCAGAAACTCTATTGCGAGGTTCTTCTTTCCGAAAAGAAGATGCACGGAGTGAAGGCGGGCAACAGGGCCAAGATAACGGTAGAAGCCTTGAAAGATAGAGAGTTCGAGGGCACTGTTGAATCGATTGCTCCTACTTCGGCATCCACCTTTTCACTGGTTCCTAGGGATATCGCCAGCGGCGAGTTCACGAAGCTCGACCAGCGATTTGTTGTTCGTCTGTCTATAAAAGATAAAATAGATGGTTTGAGAGCCGGTATGAGTGCGACGGTAGCTATAGAGCGTGAGTAGAAACAGAACTACGAAGCCGCAAGAGGGTTAAATATGCAGAATGAACAGAGCTCAGTAGAGCGGAAAGAGCCTTGGGATATAACATCCAAAGAGCGCGCCATATTTTCTATCATCGTAATGACGGGCGCATTTATGGCCATTCTTGACACTACGGTGGTCGATGTTATAGTGCCCAAATTGACTGGACCGCTCGCTACAGATATGTACGGGGTTCAGTGGATCATAACCAGCTATATGGTCGCTGCTGCAATCGCTCTACTGATAACAGAATACCTCATAAAGCGTCTTGGCTCCAAAACAGTTTTCATATTGGGTGTGCTGCTCTTTACGGTTGCTTCGCTCTTTTGCGGGTTGGCGGACTCTCTGGAACATATCATAGTTTTCCGTGTCGTGCAGGGTGTAGGCGAAGCTCTGATAATGGTAACCAGCCACATTATGATATTCAGCTACTTCCCGCCGGAAAAGAAGGGTTTGGCAATGGGGCTTTTCGGGCTTGGTGTAAGTTTCGCACCCGCTCTTGGACCCACTATAGGCGGCTATCTGACTGAATATTATAACTGGAGAATGGTCTTTTTCATAAACGTACCGGTTGGAGTTCTGCTTATGGTTTCAGGCATAGTCTTTCTGCCAAAAGAGCGCTTTTTCGAAAGACTGAAGTTCAATTTCGCAAGCTTCACACTTCTTTCGTTCGCTACGGTTACTCTTCTGATAATGCTCAGCAAAGGTCAGCAGCTCGGATGGTTCAACGACTATTACATAGGAGTGCTGCTTCTATGCTCTATTATCGGGTTCCTCCTCTACGGTTTGAGCGAACTCTGGTCGAAAAACAGGTTGATAGACTTTTCGCTATTTAAAAATCTTACATTCGCAAACGGTATGATGATATACTTCTTCATACTCGGCTTTTCAATGTACCAATACTTCTACCTGCTTCCTATCTACTACGAGCATATAAAGATGCTTCCGACACTTGATGCCGGGATAGCAGTTTTCGCTTTCGCCGTATTTATAGGAATCTTTTCGCCGCTTGCTGGAATTCTTTCGGACAAGATAGGGGCCAAAAAAACCGTTCTTATAGCATCCATCTTCTATGTAGCGACATCTATCGCTTTTTTGCCTACTCTAAACTACTACACCCCTCTTAACCAGGCTATGCTGCTTACTATTCCATTCGGTATCGGGATGGGCCTCTTTTTCGCACCGGTTACAGTTATGGTCTTACAGAACGCTCCTCAAAACAAGGGGGAGCTTGCTATAGTCCTAATGGACTATTTTCGTTTTGTAGGGGGTAGTTTCGGCACGGCCCTTGCCACCAACAATATGGAGTATTTTAAAAATCTCCACTCTCTTCGCATGGAGGAGCTTCAAAACAGCGACTACTTGAACCACATCCTTGCAGAGACTGCAAAAGCACTCTCTATTTCGATAGATAAAGCTAAAGCGGTTTTTGCCAACTATGAAGCCTTCATGGGATACAACTACGGCTTCTACAATACCTTTATGCATGCCGCCTATTGGGGAGTACTTGGCTCCGTATTCGTACTGCTGCTCTTCGTAAATTTCAAAGGCTCAAAGGAGAGATCATGAAAAGATTGTTGCTGCTGGCACTGCCGGCCATTCTTTCGGCTCAAAACTACTTCGATATAATCAAAAGCATCGATAAATCTCCCGCCTTGAAGAGTGCATTGCACCTTAAAGAGGCCGCCTCGTTCACTTTTGAGGCGGCAAGAGGCAAAAGGCTTCCGACTATCGATGCCTACTTAAGCGCTGCCTGGTTGAAAGATACACCTACCGTTACATTCAGAATTCCCGGAGCGCCCGAGACTGAAGCGCCGATGGGAACGAAACGAAACTTCGTAGGCTCACTGAAGCTTACATACCCTATCTTTACAGGCTACGCGATAAGTGCCGTTATCGACAAAGCTGAACTGGAACAAAAGAAGGCGGAACTCGCTTTGTTAGATCTTAAAAGAAACCTATATCTTGAAGCTACAAAACTTGCCGGCGAGTGCTACACTCTCAAGATGAGAATAGAAGCCGAAAGAGAGGCTAAAAAAGCTATGCAGAAGGCGTATGAAAAGGCAAAAGGGCTATATGAGCAGGGTCTTATTCCTCCTGCGGACCTCTACAATATAGAGGCGAAACTCTATGCCGTAGAAGCTCAAATAAGCGACTCTAAAAGCCAAAAAGATCAGCTTCTAAACTCGCTTTCATACCTAACCGGCAAGAGAGTTGACTCTGTAGATCTCTCTACCGATGCCTTCAGTATCGATCTTGATAGGGAGTCGCTTATAAAAGAGGCCCTTAAAAATAGAGAAGATATAAAGAGTTTAGAGAGTCTGCTAAAGATTAGTAAAAGCGAAGAGTTGTTGGCAAAAAGCTCACTCTACCCTACTGTAGCGATAACGGCGGAGCTTAAGCGCAGAGGCGACACTCTATCACTGAACGGAGACGGCTTCACAAATGCCGATCAGAGCTATATAGGCGCATTGGCCAAGTGGAATATATTCAGCGGTTTTGCAGACAGCAATATGGTAGAGGCTGCACGACGCAAAACTCTTGCGGCCTCATCTGCGCTCAGCGACTACAAAAGGAGGGTGAAGATTGAGCTTGAAAACTCTTTTTTAAAGCTAAATTCTATTTTTTCCAGGCTTCAGAGTGCCAAAATGGAGCTAAAAGCTAGAAGTGCCTATTGCGATCTTACAAAAGGGCGATTCGAAAACCAGTTGGCTAGCGCCGACGAGCTTAGCCGCTCTATAGCTGATCTTGCGGAAGCTAAGGCCAAGGTTTTTATATTGGAGGGCTCACTTTTTACAGTCAAAGCAACTATATTTCTGATGGCCGGAATCGAGTCATTCAAGAAGGGATTTGCTGCCAAGAGGTAGATCTAAGCCAATACCGTTTTCAATTACTCTGTCT
>JAKIUX010000174.1 GCA_021647345.1 Hydrogenimonas sp. | reverse complement strand
GTGCTTCGATGAGAAGGGGTATCCGCACGACGTCGACTTTTCGCTCTATACACTGCTGCATGAAAAGGTCGATATAAATGTCAGCACACCCAAAAAGAGTTATAGGGTAACGGTAATGCCGTTTAGCGGGTATGTGAAGATTCTATATTAATCAAGAAGAGGCGATGTCACAAAAGAGAGTATTCTACTTTAGCAGCGATTCGGAGCTACTTGAGTTCGACGGTACGCAATTTGCCGAGTCGACTTTCAAAAGGGCCAAAAAAGGGTTTTGTGCAGCTGTCGTACCATCTTACGAGATACGCACTCACACCTTTAAGATAGAGGCTGAAAGCGACAAGGAGAGGCTCGATACTCTTGTAGAGATAACGATGTTTGAAGCCGGAGGGCTCAATATAGAAAAAGAGTACTCCATAACATATGTAAAACATCGTCTCGATTTTGAGTCTTCATGGCTCATAGAGGCTTTCGCCGTGGAGCACTCGAAGCTTCAAGAGCTCTTCGGCGAGGCAGCCAAAAAGTGCGGGCGTCTCGATCTGCTGGCGGTTCCGTATATGGTTTACGAGAGTCTCTACACTTACGAAAAGGTTGAGAGAGAGGGAGTCGATCTATACCTTTATATCTCTGAGGAGTCCTCTTTTGCTGTTTTGTTCAAAGATGGAAGATATATAGCCCACAGAGATCTGCCCTCTCTTGATTCGATCGCGGCGAAAGCAAATGTCACTTCGGAAGTTGTAAAGGAGGCTCTTAAAAACAGAGGTTTGGAGAGTGAAGCTTACGGTTCGGATGAACTTCTTTTGATCGAGACCCTTCAAGATAGCTTCTCTAAAATAGTGGAGCGTGTAGCTCAGACGGTTAACCACAAAAGAGGAGTATTCGCAATTAAGGGTGTAGATAGACTCTATCTCGATTTTGAGCGTTCGGCTATTCCCGGGCTCTGGGAGCTTTTTGACTCTTACGGCTTCGACGGTAGTTCAAAAGGGGCGCTGCTATGTTGCGAAGAGCTCGAGCCGGCAAGAGAGCACAATGGAGTTGAAGCGCTCTATATTCTTGCGGCGGCGGAGGAGAAAGTTGAGGCTTGCAACCTTACAATTTTTGAAAAAAAGAGAGGCTTCTTAAAGAGCCATACGGGTAAATTTTTGGCCGTAAGTGCCGCTGCTTTGCTTCTTTCGATGGGATATACCCTTTTAAAAGAGAGCGAATTGGAGGCGATTGAGAGTGAAAATGGAGCTCTTCTTGCAAATCTAAACTCTCTAAAGGAGAGGGCGGCTCGTATGCGCAAAGTGTTGGCTCAGGAGAAGAGAGGGCTTGAAGCTGCTGCTGCCAAGCTAAAAGAGAGCAAAGAGAAGATAATGGCTCTTGAAGAGAGTCTTGATGCCGCTCTTCTTATAGAGGAGTCGAAGATATACAGAAGAGAGATGACCGAAGATATCAACCGCGCTATGGCTAAAGAGAGGCTTCTTGCCTCATCTTTCGAACAGAACGGTTCTAAAAGGGTAGAGGTGGAGATATTGAGCAGTTATGCGGGGCGCGACCGCATAGCTAAGTTCATGAAGGAGCTTTTGGGTATGGGGTATAGAAGTGTAGGTACCGAAACCATAAAGCTCGATGAAGATCTCTACAGTTCAAAAGTGGAGATAGTTAGATGAGCATCTTGCGCGATACCGAAGAGCAGTTCGCCTCATTCTCTCCTCTTAAACGCTTTGCCGTTACGGCTTCAGCGGCTCTTATGATTATAGCCGGTGTCTGGTTCTTCTGGACAGAAGATACTCAGGAGCGCATAGAGCTGGCAGAAGCCAGGAAAATTCAGCTTTCGCAGCAGATTCGACAGGTAAATACAAGAGGGCTTGCTAAGAAGATTGAGGAGCTAAAGCTAAAGAGGCTCGAGAGTGAAGAGAGGTTTCAAGAGAGTGAGAAGATTTTCAGATTTTTGCGCACTAAGATAGAGGGCGTCCGCAAAATTAAGTTCGATCAAGAAAGGCTTGCCGATCTTCTTGACGCCATACTCAAAAGGTCCGTAGAGCTTGGATTGCGCATAGAGAAGATAGAGAGCAGGCCGAGCAAAGATAGTGTTACCCCGTTTCTTGAAAAGAAGAGAAGAGTCAGCGTAGAAGGAAGCGGAAAATTTGCCGATATAGTTAAGCTAACATACTTTTTGGAGAGCTTGGATATGTTGGTCAAACTCAAATCGGTGGCTATCTCTTTGGATAAAGAGGGCAGAACGATTTTTGCCATAGATATAGATGCATACGGAATCAAAAGATGAGAATGGTTGTTTTAATCTCGGCAGTTACCTTTTTTGCGGCGTCGCTCTTTGGCTCACCTGCTACGGCCGAACCGCTTTTGCAGAAGCTAAATAGACTCGACTCTTTCAAGCTCTCTTCGAAAGTTCCAATAAAGCTATATGACCCTTTCAAGAGGGCCGCCTCTTTGGTAAAAAGCAAAAAGAGGGGTTATCGCAGAGCCTCATCTTTGCCGAGAGTTTCTGCGCTGATGAACGATAAAGCGTTCGTCAACGGGCGGTGGGTTCATGTAGGCGAAACGGTTGCAGGTTTTAAGATAGCCGAGATAAAAGATAGCGGAGTGGTGCTCAAAAAGGGCAAAACGGTACGATATGTACCGGTAACGAAAAATAGAAGAGTATTGAAGATCAAGGATATTGGAGAATGAGACGTTTAATTGCCGCACTTTTATGTTCGACGCTACTGCTTTTTGGTTCAAACGAGTGCGAAAATAAGCTTTTTAGCTTCAAGACTGGAGGCCAGAGCGGTTCCGTAACACTCTACGATGTACTGGAGAATCTGGCGCAGACATGCAAATTTAGTGTTATGTTCTCCGATAATGAAGTAAAAAGGGTTCTTAAAACCCCTCTTCAGATAGTCTACATAAAAGATTATACTTTAGAAGATATGTTTCGCTTCATCTTTGACGATCACAATATGTTCTACCGCTACGACGAAGATAGAGCCATGCTTACCGCTTCATATATAGAGACCAAATCTTTTCATATAGATTATGTCAACTTGAGCGAGCTAAAAACTGAGTCGATCAAATCTATAACCGTAGGAGCTTCGGGAGGCCAGAGCAGCACTTACGGCACCACAGGATCGTACACCGGAAGCGGCACGGCAGCAGGAAGCAGCTACGGAAGATCGGGCAGCGGCGACAACTCCGACTATACCACCATAAAGACGGTTACGGAGTTTAACTTCTGGAGCGATCTGAAACATCAGATAGACGCTATTTTGCAAAGAGACGAAGATAGCCATACAATAAGAAGCAAAGCGCTTATCAATAATGAAGCGGGAATAGTGACTGTAACGGGAACAAAACGCCAAATAGAGCGGGTAGAGAGATATATAGAGCAGGTTATGAAAAGACTGCATAAGCAGATCATGCTTGAAGCGAGACTCGTAGAGCTTCGCTACAACGACAGAAACACTACAGGGGTTGACTGGAGCCGATTCGATATCTCTTTGAAAGGGGAGATCTCAGATACCTACGAGAGGGGTGCGGCGGCAGCCACCAAGCGCCCTTTCTACTCTTTTAGCTACAACTTCACAATGGATGGACTTCTTGACTTTTTGCAGCGCTACGGCGATGTAAACACCATCTCAAACCCCAAGATTATGACTCTAAACAACCAGCCTGCCGTAATAAATGTCGG
>JAKIUX010000173.1 GCA_021647345.1 Hydrogenimonas sp. | reverse complement strand
AAGTTCGATGCGGAGTTGAGAGCTTTGGAAGATGCCCTCATGCAGGAGGCTGACGGTTTGGGTCTTGCCAGAGAAGAGGTTAGGGCCATAATAGCGCAAGCGGTGATAGGTGTTATAGAGCAGAAAGCTGTTTTGGAGATTCCCTATAAGAGCCTAAAGAGCATCAACAGAGACTTTCAGCGGCAGATAGAGGGGCTTAGGTTAAAAAAGCAGAGAGAGGAGCTGCTGGCAAGAACGATAAGAGATTTCAAAAACCTCTTTCCTCTTGCAAGAGAGATGGGCAGAAAACTGATTTTTCATGTTGGTCCTACAAATAGCGGCAAGACATATTCTGCAATGAAGATGCTAAGAGAGGCTGATACCGGATACTACCTGGCTCCTCTTAGACTTCTTGCCCTAGAGGGGTACGAAACACTTCAGAAATGGGGAGTTTGCGCATCTTTGGTAACGGGTGAGGAGCAGATAGTGGATGAAGATGCCGCACACGTCAGCTCTACTATAGAGATGGCAAATTTTCAGGTGGAGGTGGATGTTTGTGTCATAGATGAGGTTCAAATGATAGCAGACCCTGATAGAGGGTGGGCGTGGGCCAACGCTATAATCGGTATTCCTGCCCAAAAGGTTATCATGACCGGGAGCGAAGATGCTCTTGAGGCCGTAAAAGAGCTTGCGAAGTGGCTCGAAGAGGATCTTGAGATAGTCAGATTCCAACGCAAAGCGCCGCTGATTCTAAACCACCATCCCACATCTTTGAAAAAGTTGGAGCCTTCCACAGCCATTGTCGCCTTTTCAAGAAGAGATGTTCTCGCGTTAAAAGAGCAGCTTAGCGGCAGGTACGACGTCTCTGTCGTATACGGCAACCTAAGTCCTGAAGTGCGTAGAGAGGAGGCGAGAAGATTTCGGGAGGGTGAGTCGCAGATTTTGGTTGCAACAGACGCCATAGCTATGGGGCTGAACCTTCCCATTAAGACGATACTTTTTGCGAGAGACTCGAAATTTGATGGTCAGAGCCGCCGTTTGCTTACCCCTTCGGAGGTGCGCCAGATAGCGGGTCGTGCCGGTCGTTACGGTCTTCACGAAGAGGGGTTTGTAGGTTCCGTAACGGCACCGGTGCTCAACACGGTAGCGGAACTTATAGACGAGCCGTCAGAGAGTATACGCGGCCCTTACCGTGTTATGGCAAACCTGGAACACATAGAACTTGTCGCAAAGATCATCGAAACTCAGTCTCTATCTGAGATATTGGGATTTTTCGTAAAGAATATGAAGTTTGACGGACCGTTTATCGCAGCCAATATAGAGAATATGCTCGAAATAGCGAAGATGGTAGATCTCTATTCACTTGATTTGAAGTCCAAATATCACCTTTCTTGCGCTCCTCTTTCGCTAGGTTCAGCCTATCTTGAGAGCGTTTTTCATGGCTATTTAATATCTCTAGAGATGGGTGATCCAATACCGTTTTCCATTCCCGAAGATCTGCCTAAAGAGGCTCATACATCCGATATGCTCTATGACGCTGAAGAGAGAGTCAAAGAGGTGTCGCTATATCTTTGGCTCTCATACAGGTTTCCTGACTTTTTCGTGGATACCGAGAATGCTCTTAAGGCGCGTGAAATATTGAACGGTTTCATAGAGCGCTCTTTGCGCAAGGGTGTCTTTGCAAGAAGCTGCAGAAGATGCGGTAAGCCTCTGCCTCCAAATTTCGGTTTCGGTATATGCCAGGAGTGCTTCAGAGGCTCAAGAGGTAGCAGAAGATTCTCAAGAAGATAGAGGTGAGCGGGTTGAAAAGGTCATATAAGTTTATAATATTATGCTCTAAGAAAAACTCTTCTGCGAACAACATCTGCAGCGTAATGGTCGGAATTTTTTCAAAATTCCAAGCTACCACAGCAAAGCTGTTTGAGCAGAAGGGTATTTCTCGGGTGGTTCAATGAATATTTTGAAGATCAACTAAGCTATGCCTCTATCAAATCTCAACAGAGAGCAGCTTGAGGCTGCCAAAGCACCTTTCGGGCACAATTTGATTATAGCGTCGGCAGGTACCGGAAAGACCTCCACAATTGTAGGTCGCATAGGATATCTGCTCTCCAAAGGGGTGGCACCTGAAGAGATTTTGCTGCTCACCTTCACAAACAAAGCGGCGGCTGAGATGATAGAGCGTCTGGCGGGTTATTTCAGCAAGGAGGTGGCTGGTAGAATCGAAGCGGGGACTTTCCACGCAGTCAGTTATAGGCATCTAAAAAGGGTAAAAAAAGAGCTCAATCTAAAACAGCCGGCAGAGCTGAAAAGACTCTTTAGAAGTATCTACGAAAAGAGGCATTTTCACCATATAGCTGCCGATGTAAAGCCATTCGCCGCAAACTTTCTGTACGACACATACTCTCTTTTTCAAAATGCCACAAAGGAGCCTTTCGATCTTTGGTTGCCAAAGCGGCACGAAGGACATGAACCATATATAGAGATATATCTCGATATTGTAAGAGAGTTCGAGGAGACCAAGAGGGAATTCGGATTTGTCGATTTCAACGATCTTTTGACAATGATGAGGGAGGAGGTAGAGTCTAAAAGGCCCGCATATAGGGAGATTCTGGTGGATGAGTATCAGGATACCAATGAGCTGCAAGGAAGCCTCATAGATGCCATGAACGCACCTTCGCTCTTCTGTGTCGGTGATTATGATCAGAGTATTTACGCTTTCAACGGTGCCAATATAAAGATTATAGGAACTTTCAAACAGAAGTATGAAGATGCGAGAATTTTCACTCTAAAAAAGAATTATCGCTCGACCGCACCTATACTTGAACTTGCAAACAGGGTTATAGAGTATAACGAAAGGATATATCCGAAGGAGTTGGAGGTAGTAAGAAGCGATGGTTTAGAGATGCCTAAACTGCTGATATTTGACAATTTGATGCAGCAGTATGAATCGATAGCAAAAATGGTACGCCGCTCTACAGCTCCGCGAAACGAAATAGCTGTAATTTTCAGAAACAATGCAAGTGCAGACGGCATAGAGGCAATGCTTAGAGAGGAGGGTATAGCGTGCAGGAGAAAGGGAGGGCGAAGCTTTTTCGATGCCAAAGAGGTGAAGGCCGCTCTTGATATCGCCACACTTTTGACAAATCCTAAAGATATGATGGCCTTTATTCATATTCTCGAGTATGCCAAAGGTATCGGAAGTGCCACCGCCAAAGAGCTTTTTGAAGGGTTCGCTGCACTCGGTGACGCAGATGCATTAAGAGGGCTTTTCAATCCTAAAGAGATGACTAACCCATTTAAGAGCAGAACCACCAACTATCAGCTCGGCCTTTTCGACCATCCTGCACAGATCGGCTCCGTATCAAGATTCTCTTCTCTCGGGTTGGATGAAAACTTTATGGCGCATCCGATATTAAAGCACCCGTCTTTGAATAGCGACGGAGTGAAGTATCTTTATCTGTTCTACAAGCTTATGGCAGGGTTGAAAAATAGGAAACAGCCCCTTTCTATATTAAGATATATTTTCTCCTCGGAACTTTACGGATATATATCGGAGCAGCTGGCTACTCAGCGCTCAACTCTAAAAAACGGAGAGGTAGACGAGTCGAAAAAGGAGGAGGCAAAAGATAGAATAAAGAGAAAGGGTGCCCTTCTTCTTCAACTGGCTCAAGCATACGGAACTCTCGA
>JAKIUX010000172.1 GCA_021647345.1 Hydrogenimonas sp. | reverse complement strand
GTGCATGGCTGGTTCACTTTTATGGCTGCCGACTTTGACTCTATGGCTGCGGTAAATCATCCCAATGTGGTGCTTGTAAGCAGTGAATGCCGTTTTCTCTCTCCTGTAAAGGTGGGCGACAGAGTGCTTTTTGAAGCGAAAGAGCTCTATAAAGAGTCTCGAAAGAGAAAGATTCACGTTATAGGCACATTCGAAGATATCAAAGTCTTCGAAGGCGACTTTATGGCGGTAGTTCTTGAGCGCCATGTACTTAAACTGAAACTCCTCAAAGATGAGGAGTAGTCTTAAATTAAGCTCTACAGAATCTCTATCCAGTATGAGATGCTTCTTCTTTCTGCATCGAGGGTAGATTTGGGCCCGTGCCCAGGGTATAGGGTTACGTTTTTAGGGTAGCTTAGAGCTCTTTTTAGGCTCTTTTTCATAGCTTTCGGGTCGGAGTAGGGGAAGTCGACTCTTCCTATTGATCCGCTAAATAGAAAGTCGCCGCAAAACCATACGTCATCTATCTCTATTGCGCTGCAGCCGGGTGTATGACCGGGAAAGTGAAGGAAAGCTGCTTCAATTCCACCTATTTGGTGCTTTTCGTCGGGCTCAACAGCCACATCTACTCTGCTTGGCGGTACGCGCTGGCCGAAAGGATCTTTTTCGAGCATAAAAACGTCATCTTTAGGGCAGTATATCGGTATGCCAAGCCTATCTTTCAACTCTTTATTGCTCCATACATGGTCGAAGTGGCCGTGTGTATTCAAAATGGCAAGAGGGTTCGAAACATTTCTCATGACCCACTCCGTAGCGTCTACACCGGGATCGATGATAAGCTGCGCTCTATTTACCGTAACGATATAGCAGTTTGTCTGGTATGGGCCCATCGGTTTAACTTTTATCTGCATAACAACGAAACCTCCCTATAATAATGTTTATGAAAAAAATTGACAATGAGTTTTTTACTCTCGCATGGGAAGCCCTTACTTGCAGTTGCCCTAACGAGAAATCATTACGTGTAGAGCAATTGTACTTAAATTTGAAAGAAGGCTTACTTACGTTTGATCATAAAAGTAAGATTTTTGAGCAGCAGGAGCCGTCATTCGCGGAGTTCACAAAGATAGTCAAGCCCAGCGAAGTTCCTAAACGGAAACATTTCGACACATTGGAGGGGCAGTGCATACTTCTGCACGCCATAGCGCATATAGAGTACAGCGCTATAGATCTTGCTCTCGACTCGGCTTACCGCTTCAGAGATATGCCTTTGGAGTACTATATGGACTGGGTTGAGGTGGCGGCCGATGAGGTAAGACATTTTAGAATGCTTGAGGAGCTGATGATAAAAAGAGGCATAAATTACGGCGATCTGCCTGTTCATACTCTTCTATTTGATGCCGGTAAAAGAAGCGGGTGTGACATTTTGCACCGAATGGCGGTGGTGCCGAGGTATCTTGAAGCGGGAGGGCTCGATGCCAACCCAAAGATTGTACAGAAGCTAAAAAGCTCTTCGGGAAGAGATGAGAATGCACCAATCGTAGAGGCTCTTGAAGTAATACTCGAAGAGGAGATTGAACATGTCAACAAAGGTGACAGATGGTTCAAGTATGTCGCCGGCAAGCGCGGTTTGAGCGAAGAGGTATATTTCGAGATACTTCAACTATACTACCCGGGGTATGAGAAGAGGGGTGCCTGGCTAAATGTAGAGGCCCGTCTAAAAGCCGGTTTCAGTTGCGGAGAACTGAAAAGGATGGGTGCGAAAAAGTGCGATTGATCTTTTTTCTCTTATGTTGCGCCATTATATATAAAAGCTTTGTTTAACTTTTACTTCAGTAATATATAGCAACTATTTTTTATTTTCAGAGGAGCCCTTTTTATGGCACGCGAAATACCTTTTTATGTACCCGATATCGGCCAGGCGGAGAAAGCGCAGATCGAAGAAGTTTTAGATATGGAGAACCTCTCTAAGGCTGAAGAGCTTGAAGAGGCCTTTGTTAAAGAGACGGGCGCAACATACGCTATCTCCACAAACAGCGGGACTTCGGCACTTCACCTCTCTATGTGTGCAATGGACCTGAAAAGGGGCGATAAAATCATCTGCTCCGTTAACTCCTTTCCGTCGGTTCCTGAAGTGGTACGCCACTTCGACGCCGAGCCGATCTTTGTAGATATAGACCCTGAAGATTTCAACATAGACCTCGATGCGTTTGAAAAAGTTCTTAAAGAGAATCTCTCAAAAAAACTCAAAGGTGCCATTATAAACCATGTTGGCGGTCAGCCTACTGACCTTGATCGACTATATGACATAGCTAAAAAGTATAATATCAAGATTGTAGAAGACGCAAGTGACGCCTTGGGCGGTACATACAACGGTAAGCCCATAGGGGCTACCGGTGCCGATATAACCTGCTTTAGCTTCTCGCCCCATATGAAAAACTCGGTCGCCAACGCCGGTGTCATGCTTTGTGAAGATGATGAATTATATACAAGAGGTATGCTGCTAAGAAACCATGCCATTGAGTCTTCCGGATGGGACAAATATGGAAACTTGGAGTATGTCTACGATGTGGTTGACATTGGATGGAAGTATGACATAAGCGAATTGGACGCCGCATACGCTTTAGCCCAGTATAAAAGGCTCGAAAAGAGTATAGAGCGCAGGAAACAGATAGCCAAAATGTACAACGAAACCCTTGAGGGCGTAAAGCATGTCTCTTTGCCTGTGCAGAAGCGTGACCATATATACCAGCTCTATATTATCAAGATCGATCGAAACAGAGACGGGTTTGCCAGAGCGTTGAAAGAGAGAGGCATACACTGCGGGCTTCACTACATCCCTCTTCATCTCATGACCTACTATAAACAGAAGTACTCTCTTAGAGTAAACGACTTCCAAGCAGCTCTGCAGACCTATCAGCAGGTTCTCTCTCTACCTATCTATAACAGCATGAGCGACTCAGATGTTGAGTATGTATGCGATATGGTAAAAGAGGTGGCAGACCAACATATTTGATGTCCTATTTAGTCCGCTTTTTTGAAAGTCTCTATTACCGGCCAAAGTGGTACCACTGGCCGGTAGCTCTTCTTCTTCTGCCTCTATCTTTTATATATGCTTCCGTTATGTGGTTTCGCAGATTAGCCGCAAAACCCAAACGCTATCCCGTACCTATAATAAGCGTAGGAAACCTGCTGGTTGGAGGAAGCGGCAAGACACCTATGACTATAGAGCTTGCCAAGAGGTTCGATAACGTGGCCGTGGTTTTAAGAGGTTACGGCAGAAGAAGCAGCGGAGTGATTGCGGTAAGTGAGAAAGGCAAAATATTGGTCGATGTGAATAAGAGCGGCGATGAGGCAATGCTTCTTGCCAAGTCTCTTCCTGACGCTACGGTGATAGTTGCCGAAGATAGAGTACAGGGAATAGAAGAGGCTATAGCCAAGGGAGCTAAAACTATCTTTCTAGACGACGGTTTCTCTAAAGTGAATATAAAGAAGTTTGAGATTCTTCTATATCCGCAGAGGGTAGCTAATCGTCTCCCTTTACCCTCCGGTCCGTTTAGAGAGTTTCCTTTTGCAAAAAGGTATGCAGACTTGATATTGAGAGAAGGTGAAGAGTTCAAGAGGGTAGTCGAGTGTGAAGAGTGTAACGAGCCTATGCTTCTTGTTACCGCCATAGCCAACCCCCAAAGAGTTGAGCCGT
>JAKIUX010000171.1 GCA_021647345.1 Hydrogenimonas sp. | reverse complement strand
TGATTATAGCGATAAACAAAGTGGACAAGCCAGATGCTAATCCCGACATGGTTAAGTCTCAATTGTCTGAACTCGGATATATGCCTGTTGATTGGGGCGGAGAGTATGAGTTCGTTGAGGTTTCGGCAAAGAGCGGGCAGGGTATCGATGATCTGCTAGAAACTATTCTTCTGCAAGCGGAGATAATGGAGCTTAAGGCCAATCCGAAGCGTCGGGCGAAAGCGATAGTTATAGAGAGCTCGCTGGAGAAAGGGAGAGGCCCGGTCGCGACAGTTATAGTCAAAAATGGTACTTTGCATGTTGGAGACCATGTTATATGCGGCAGAACATTCGGACGTGTAAGGACCATTTTGAACGATCTTGGCAAGCAGGTCAAAGAGATTGGCCCAAGCGATCCGGGTGTAGTGGTGGGACTCCACGAAGTGCCGGGAGCGGGAGAGATTCTCGTGGCAATGGAGAGCGACAAAGAGGTAAGAGAGCTGGCCCAAAAGAGAGCCGAATATCTAAGGCAAAAAGAGCTATCGAAGAGTACCAAAGTTACACTTGATGAGTTGAGCGCGCTAATCGCCGAAGGGCAGATAAAATCTCTTCCTGTCATTGTTAAAGCCGATGTTCAAGGCTCTTTGGAGGCTATTAAAGGCTCTTTGGAGAAGCTGAAGAATGAAGAGGTTAAGATAGAGGTCATCCACTCCGGTGTCGGCGGTATCACGGAGAGCGACGTAGCTTTGGCCAACGCAGATCAGAATGCGGTGATCTTGGGCTTCAATGTCAGGCCTGACGCTAAGATAAAAGAGAAGGCGAAGCAGCTTGGAGTTGAGATCAAGACATACTCTATAATCTACGACCTTATAGATGATGTAAAAGCTCTTCTTAGCGGCTTGATGAGCCCTGTAATCAGTGAAGAGGGCATCGGTCAGGCTGAGGTTCGCGAGACTTGCAGCGTAGCTAAGGTGGGAACTATCGCAGGATGTATAGTGACCGACGGTGTTATAAGAAGAAATGCTAAAGCGAGGCTTATTAGAGACGGCGTTGTGATTTACGATACCAGAATAAGCTCACTCAAGCGCTTCAAAGATGACGCCAAAGAAGTTAGCAAAGGTTACGAGTGCGGTTTGATGCTCGAAAATTTCAACGATATAAAAGTGGGTGACGTTATAGAAGCGTATGAAGAGAAAGAGGAGAAAGCGACTCTATGACAACAGAGGAGATTAAGCGACACAGAACCGAGTCTGTTTTAAGAGAGCTGATACCTGAAGCGCTTTCGCAACTCGGTGACGAGCGTCTGCGGGGCCTAACGGTTACCGAAGTCGTATGCAGCCGCGGACGCAGCGATGCCGATGTAT
Organism: Hydrogenimonas sp.; assembly: GCA_021647345.1. Lineage (GTDB taxonomy): Bacteria > Campylobacterota > Campylobacteria > Campylobacterales > Hydrogenimonadaceae > Hydrogenimonas. The sequence continues at coordinate 2,334 of JAKIUX010000171.1, read as the reverse complement.
ATCTCGACCCTACCGGTATAGAAGAGAGTGAACAGGGTGTAATACTAAAGCAGCTAAAGAAGGTCACCAAAGGTCTTGAGGCATACTGTTTGAAGGCTGAAGGGTGGTTCAAATCGCCGAAGTTTCACTTTAAGTTCGACAGAGAGCTCGAGCGTGTAAAGCGGATGGATGAGCTCTTCTTAATTATCGAAAAGGAGATAAAGTGAGTGTCGAAGAGGAGGTTAAAAAGGTAGTTGAATCCCACGGGGCCAAACTCTACGACACAGAAACCGTAAGTGAAGATGGCAGAACCATCTACAGAGTCTACATACTAAAGGATTGAGGAGTCGATCTCGATCTTTGCGCAAACATAAGCAAAGATCTCTCTCCGATGCTTGATGTCTACCCCCCTGTAAGCGGTCAATACTACCTGGAGGTGAGTTCACCGGGAGTAGAGAGGACTCTTAAAAAACCGGAACACTTCATAAACTCCGTAGGCAGTGATGTGCGTTTGAAGTTAAGCAGCGGCGATGTAGTAAAAGGTAGGCTTCTTGGCTTCGAAAACGGTAACGTGATTCTAAAGAGTTCAGCAGGGGAAGAGGAGTTTCCTCTAAATGAGATAAGAAAAGCGCGCACCTATTTTGAATGGTAGCCTCCAGCGACTCCTTCTATATGGGCCTCGCAATTGAGGAGGCTTGGCGATATCAGCTTCTAACATACCCCAATCCTGCAGTAGGTGCCGCAATTGTCGACAGATGCGGCAGAGTCGTTGCGGTAAGCGCACACAAAGAGGCGGGCAAAGCGCATGCGGAAGTGCTCGCCGCCAGAGATGCGTACACTATTTTGGCAAAAGATGAATCGCTAAAAGATGTAGATGACGCCGATACACTTCACAAAGAGCTTATAAGACTCTCCGGCGACATATTTAAAAGTTGTACCATATATGTAACTCTCGAACCGTGCAACCATGAAGGGAAGACACCCCCATGCAGCCATCTTTTAGCAGAGCTTGGTTTCAAGCGTGTTGTGATAGGCGCAGATGATCCGAATGTGCAAGCTTCAGGCGGGGCTCTATTTCTCAAGAGCAGGGGTGCAGAGGTTACAACCGGTGTAGAGAGGCTAAGATGCGAAGAGCTGATAGAGCCTTTTGTTAAGTGGAGCGAAGGGAGGTTTCTCTTTTTCAAGCTTGCACAGACTATAAACGGAGTTATTGACGGCGGCACCATAAGCTCTTTCGAGTCGAGGGTGTGGGTTCATAAGGTTAGATCTAAACTCGATAGAGTTGTAATTGGGGGAAATACGGTCAGAGTCGACCGCCCTATTCTTGACTCCAGATATGTTGAGTCGAAAGCTCCAGATATATCTATATTGACGAGGCTACCTGAAACTATCGATAGAGCCACTCCGCTTTTTGGTGTAAATGGCAGAGAGGTAGAGTTCATAAACGATGTCGGCGAACTTCCCGACAAAGGTCTTGTCATGGCTGAAGGCGGCGGCGGCACACTCGAGGCTTTGAGAGATAAGATCGATTGGATGGTTCTTTTTGTAGCCCCTTTTATCAAAGAGGGAATGGGGTATAATGGCACAGCCGGTTTCAGAGTTCTGCATCAAGATAGAGTCGGCAAAGATATAAGATTATGGTTAAAGGCCGAAGATGGATGAGAAGAGGCAGAAGCAAGAGAAGATAGTATCTATGTTCGACGAGATAGCTTCCACCTATGATGTAACCAACAGAGTGCTAAGTATGGGTATAGATAAATCGTGGCGAAAGAGAGGGTGCGACAAAACCTTCGAGCTTCTTGATAGAGGGAGCGACTTGACGGTGCTCGATGTAGCCTGCGGCACAGGAGATATGCTTCAGTGGTGGAGAGAAAGAGGCGAGAGTGCGGGAGTCACCTTTAAAAGATTTATAGGGGTAGATCCTTCAGAGGGGATGCTTTCTGTTGCGAAAGAGAAGGTGAACTATGCCGACTTTATTGTAGCCAAAGCTCAAGAGATGCCTATAGATGACGATACGGCCGACATTGTATCCATAAGTTACGGAATACGCAACGTAGTGGATAGGCAAGAGGCGATAAACGAGTTTTATCGCGTTTTGAAACCTGGCGGAATGGTTGTTATATTGGAGTTTACTAAGCGTGAAGATCGTGGAGTAAGAGCGAAAGTTGTGAATTTTTATATGCACAAGATCTTGCCTATGCTTGGAGGGCTTGTGAGCAGAAACTACGAAGCGTACAGATATCTGCCGGACTCAATAGAGGGTTTCTTGACGACAGCTATGTTAAGAAGCGAGCTTGAAAACGCTGTCTTTGGCGTTCTGTATACGGATTCTTTCTCTATGGGCATATCTACCCT
>JAKIUX010000170.1 GCA_021647345.1 Hydrogenimonas sp. | reverse complement strand
CTGACAACAAAGCGAGCCGTGACGACGCGAAACTCATAAGGCAGGCTGTTTTACGTTTCAATGTTCCCTACTTTACGACTCTGGCGGCTGCAAAAGTCTCCGCCGCGGCGATACGTGAGATAAGAGAAGATGGAGCATTAGAACCAAGAGCTATTCAAGATTATCTGAGCGAGTGATGCGTGGTGATCTGGTCTACCTGGTACAGACAGATACTACGGTAGGCTTTCTCTCAAAATCTGCCGAGAACCTGGCGGCTATAAAGAGACGCCCTGTGCAGAAACCTTTTTTAAGGGCTGTTGCGAGACTCTCCTATCTTGTAGAGATAGGTCGTCCGCCAAGGCGCTTCGCAAAAGAGATAAGGAGAAGCAGAGGAGTCTCTTACATTTTACCGAACTCCCAATCATTTAGACTCGTCACCGGTGAACATAGAGATTTTGTTGATAGATTTAGGTGGTGCTACTCCACCTCTGCCAACCTCCACGGCGAGCCCTTCGATGAAGCCTTCGCAAAAGATGCCTGTGATGTTGTGGTAGAATCTAAAGATGGGTTTCATACCGCAAAGCCCTCCGATATATGGCGTCTTGGAAAAAGGAAGAAGGTGAAAATCAGATGATCAGAGTTGCAACTATGCTCCTTTTCGGGCTTCTCTTTTGGATGGCTTTTGACTTTATCTTCTATGCCGGACTTATGGTCAACTATATAAAAGCCTACAATATTCCCATTTTTTTCAACGAATTTTTCATAGACAGTCAGATCTGGTGGGTCTGGATACCTGCTGTTCTGCTCTACGGGGCTGTTTTTATGGTGAAAAACAGAAAAACTAAAAAAGCGATTTTCTATCTTCTCTCCGTCGCTATAGCCTCACTTACCTGGATTCCCAATTTCGGTGAAGAGATAGGCAGAGCTCTTTTTGCAAAAGAGAATATGAGCTATCAATTTAACCATACCAAAATAGATGGCGTAACTCTGCTCTACTCTGGCAGAGGGTATGACTATGTTTTGCTAAAAAACCGTAAAATCGCAGTTAAATACCATACATCCTACAGAGTGGCTGAATAGAAAAACTAACTTTTTAGCTCTTGGGCGGCCATCTTTTTATACTGCATCTCAACCTGTTTTATATCGTGTCTGTTTGGAACCTTTCTTCCGGCTATATAGCCAACTATATTTCCTTCGTCGTCGAATTTCGGTTTTATCCATACAATGACCCAGTAGTACTTTCCGTCTTTTCGCATATTCTTGACGTAACCTTCCCACATCTCGCCCCTTTTGATCGTCTCCCACATAGTTTTAAAAGCGGATTTCGGCATATCGGGATGGCGGTTTATGCTGTGTGGAGAGCCTATAAGCTCCTCTTTTGTGTAGCCTGTCATTTCGCGAAACTTTCTGTTGGCGTAGGTAATGATTCCTGCCGTATCGGTCTCGGTTATCATAACTCCGCCATCAAAAGGAACCTCTTCATCTAATGGGGTAGGTTTTACAATTTTTGCACCGGTTATACTATTGACTACATAGGCCATTTCAATTACCTTTCATAATATTTGTTATTTTTTATAATATTAAATTTTTAAATAGTTGTATATTTAAAATTATATCAAAAAGAGTAAATAAAAGTGTCACTTGTATGTAATTTTTTAGAAAGAATATATCTATTCGTTCAAAGCAACTGTTTGTTACAATATAAAAAGTATAACGGCCGAAAATAGGCCGATTTAATTTTTTTCAAAAAAGGTTTTTTTTGGGTGTTTTGAAGGATGTTGAAGAGCTGATTAAAAAGAGAGTTCTTGTTATTGACGGCGCAATGGGGACTCAGCTTCAGTCGCTAGAGATACCCCAGGAGGCGTGGGAAGGTAAAGAGGGGTGCAACGAGCTTTTAAATGCGACGGCCCCTGAAATTGTCAGAAAGATTCATGAGCGCTACGCTATGGCGGGAGCCGATCTGATAAAAACCAACACATTCGGCTCTATGAACTGGGTTTTGGATGAGTATCAGATATCTAATAGAGCCTATGAACTAAGCAAAAAGGGTTGTGAGCTTGTCAAATCTGTATGCGAAGAGTACTCTACTCCCGGTAAACCAAGATACTGCTTAGGCTCAATAGGGCCCGGTACGAAGCTTCCCTCTTTGGGCCACATTGAGTATGATGAGATGTATGACGGCTACCTGGAGATGGCAAAGGGCATGATAGATGGAGGAGTAGATATATTTCTGCTTGAAACATGCCAAGACCCTCTTCAGATAAAAGCGGCACTTCACGCCTGCCAGGATGCCTCAAAAGAGTTGGCCAAAGAGATACCGGTAATGGTATCAGTAACTATCGAGCTAAGCGGCACTATGCTAATAGGAACGGATGCAGCTACAATAGCGACCATAATGGAGCCTTTTAATATCCTCTCTCTTGGGTTTAACTGCGGTACCGGGCCTGAACAGGTCAAGAAGCATATTCAGACACTTTCGAAACTTTGGCACGGTCCTATATCTGTCCATGCAAACGCAGGACTTCCTCAAAATAGAGGTGGTTATACATACTACCCTATGGGGCCAGAAGAGTTCAGCCGTCAGCAGAAGAGCTTTACTGAGTTTGACGGCGTGGCGTTTCTGGGCGGCTGCTGCGGCACCACCCCTCAGCACATCAAGGCTCTTGCAGATGCTTTAGAGGGTGTTTCTCCCAAGCCAGCCAAAGGGAGCCAACTGCCATCTTTGGCCTCATTGTTCAACTCGGCTCCTTTGATGCAGGACCCTCCCCCGCTTCTTATAGGAGAGAGATCAAACGCTACAGGTTCTAAAGTTTTTAGAGAGCTTCTGCTTGCCGAAGATTACGAAGGAACTTTGAGCGTCGGACAGCAACAGGTGCGAGCCGGAGCCCATGTTCTCGATGTCTCGGTAGGTTTTGCTGGGCGCGACGAGACTAAAGATATGAAGGAGGTTATTAGCCTCTACTCACAAAAGATTCCTCTGCCGCTAATGCCCGACTCCACACAGGTAAAGGGGCTTGAGACCGCTTTGAAGTGCATAGGGGGCAAACCGATATTAAACTCTGTAAACTTAGAAGATGGAATAGAGAAGTTCGATGCGGTCTGCAAGCTGGCAAAGAGGTTCGGCGCGGCTCTTGTCTGTCTTACTATAGATGAGAAGGGGATGGCCAAGACAAAGGAGCGAAAGCTCGAGGTGGCAGAGAGGATCTATAAATTGGCCACCGAGAGGCACGGCATAAGACCTGATAACCTGGTTTTCGATGTTTTGACTTTTACTGTCGGTTCAGGCGATGAGGAGTATAGAGACGCAGCGGTCCAGACTATAGAGGCTATTAGAGAGCTTCGCCGACGCCACCCCGAAGTTGGAACTACTCTTGGTCTCTCCAACATCTCCTTTGGACTGGATAAAGACGCGAGACCCTATCTTAACTCTGTATTCTTGCACCACTGCCTTGAAGCGGGGCTAACCTCGGTCATCATAAACGTTAAGCATATAATACCTATGAATCGTATAAGCGAAGAGGATAGAAAGGTTTGCGAAGATCTTCTTTTTGATCGCAGAGAGGAGGGGGATCCGCTATTTGCCTTTATAGAGCACTTCAGCAAGAAGGAGACGGTCGATCAGGGAGCCGAAGATGAAGCCTACCTGAAGAGGAGTGACGAAGAGAAGATTCACAAGCTGCTGCTTGACGGTGACAAAGAGAGG
>JAKIUX010000169.1 GCA_021647345.1 Hydrogenimonas sp. | reverse complement strand
CCACCTTCGCCTTTTTCGCTATCTTGTGAGCACGGTTAAGCTGCCTGTGCATAGAGCGCTCATCTTTTTGCTTTAGAGCCTCTCTCGCCTCCTTCGTAGCCTCTTCATATATTGCCTCCAGCTCACGCTTTCTTTTTAGAAGCTCCCGCTCCAAAGATGAGCTCAGCTCTTTATATCTCTCCTTTTCCCTCTTTAAAGAGAGCAGCTCCTTCTCGAGTGCCTCCCTCTTCTGGCGAAGCTCCTTTTCAAGAGTACTTGAGCGCTCGATGAGTTCGTTAAGACGCTCTTTGTCTTCGCCATACTCGACTCTCGCTCTCTCTACAATATTTTTAGGCACTCCATACCTCTGGGCCGTCTCGAAAGCGTAGCTTTTGCCTATGATTCCTTGCAAAAATGTGTATGTAGGGGTCTGATTTCTCTCGTCATAAACCGCGGCCACAAGCTCTACTCTCTCGTCTGCTGCCATCATCGCCGCTAGCCGTTTATGGTGCGTAGTGACTACTATCTTTATCTTCCGTTTTATAAGCTCTTCTATTATCACCTTGAAAAGAGAGGCAGCTTCGTCGCTGTCGGTTCCAAGCTCTATCTCGTCAACTCCTACAAGCAGACCCTTCTTGCCGAAAAGGCGCGAAAACTCCCTCATTCGACCAGCGAATGTTGAAATGTCATTTTTGACATTTTGAGGATCCTCTATGATTGCAACGATATCGGTGAAGCTTCCGATTTTGGTTCCGTGCGGATTACACTTCATAGGCAGAAGATGCTTCGCAAGCCATGCGGATGCCAATATAGATTTTAGAAGCATAGTCTTTCCGCCGGCATTTACTCCTGTAATCATCAAAACATCTCTATCGAAAGCTATATCTACAGGTTTGGGATGGGTAAGAGCCGGATGCGAGAACCCTTTTAGCGTTATTCCGCCGCTTCTGTCTGGAAGTATGAACGAAAGATCCTTCATTTTGGCCATAGCGACTCGAGCCTGGTAGTGATCAAACCTGTCAAAAGCCCTATCTATGAAGCGAAAAAACTTCAGCCACTGCGACATTTTCAAGCCTGTACTCTTGGCGATCTCATAATATAGCTCTTCGAGTCGGCCGGCGATTGAAGCCTCTTTATCTTTAAGTTTGCTAACCGCATCCGGCAGTACATAGAAAAAGCCCGCCGACGTTCTTCCGACGATACTCCCTTTTAGAACCTGGCTGAAACCGCCTCTTAGCAGCAGAACCTCCTCTCCGTTTACGTAGTGGATCTGCCTGTCGACAAGGTATGGGGAGAGGCCTGAACTCGCGACGATCCTCGAAAGCGTCCCTTTTATGGAGTCGCGATTCTGCTCAAGAGCTCTCTTTAGCGAAGCGATACGCTCATCGACGCTATCTTGCAACTCTCCTTTATCGTCGAACATTGAGGCTATCTCTTCCACCTCCGCCGGAATCTCTATCTCATCAAGCCACTCGCCCAAAACCCCCTCTATCTTCAAACCCTTCAAGTACCTAAAGTAGCGGACAATCTTCGCAACCTCATAAATCTCCTCCAGAGTCGGCACCCCCTGCTTACTAAGACGAATCCACAGCGAATCGAGCCTATCTACCTTTGGAGGAGCTTTCAAATCGATACCGTCAAGAGATCTTATAAACCTGTAGTGAAGCCCTCTGTCTCCCTCCATATAGAGCGGTTTGGGTCTAGCGAAGAGTTCGCTAAAGAGTTCAAGATAGCCACTTAAGTCGAGACGGTCGGCTATCTGCAAATCTCTCTCTGCCCCTCGGCTCTCTTCGAAAGCCACTACTTAAGCCCTCTTATCTGATATGTGATATCTCCCGCACCGAAAGCGACAACAATGCCAGAGTCGAAGCTCTTAAGAACCTCTCCTTCATTACCGAGTACTATAACCTCTCCCCCCTCTTTGGTCACTCTTTGAGCCATAGTTAGATCGTACCCGCTAAAGGCCCCCTTCAGATCTATGGGCACCTCCACCTCGCCGGCCGCCCATATAGGCAGTATGACAAGCTCGTCTACCCCCTCGAACGCCTCCACGAAAGCTGTAAGATTATCCATAGTTCGGCTATACTTATGTGGCTGCCAGATAGCTTTGATTTTGCTCAAACCGAGCATATTTCCGTAGTGTCTCAGCGCCTGCATCGTAGCTCTTATCTCAGTTGGGTGGTGGCCGTAATCATCTATCACTACACACTCTTCACTGCTATATATAATGTCAAATCTCTTCTTAATGCCGCGATACCTTTTAATGCCTCTTCTGCACTCCTCGACCGAAACACCCGCCTCCATAGCGGCAAGTATCGCTAATGACGCGTCAACGGCTATATGTTCGCCAAGACCGAAAACTTCGAAACTTCCCAAATCTTTCAATCTAAAGCGCGTGACAGGTTCAGAATCTCTCAGAGCATACTCCACCTCTTTTATATCTGCAGTAGGGTAGAGTCTGATCGCATCAATCTGCAAAGAGGAGAGAAACTCATCTTCACCATTTACAACCCTCACACTCGCCAAGCGCAAAAACTCTTCGTAAGCGGCGTAGAAACGGTCGTAATCGTACTCGTAATACTCCATATGCTCCGGCTCTACATTGGTAACTACAGCCATATATGGGTTGCAGTTGAGAAAACTCGCATCACTCTCGTCGGCTTCGAAGATGAGATCGTCGCTTGAAACGGTGCGCACATTTGAGTGGAAGGCTTTCGATATAGCTCCTATCACTGCGTCGGCATTAGGCATCAGTTCCGCAAGCATGGCGGATGTTGTGCTCTTTCCGTGAGCACCCCCTACCGCAAAGACCCTTTTGTTGGCAAGTATAAATCTCAAAGCCTCCTTTCTTGCGTAAAGAGCTATGCCGAGCTCTTTTGCCCTCTCATACTCCGGGTTGTTTTTTCTTACAGCTGCCGAGTGTATGACCATATCGGCTCCCTCCACCGCGTCCGGGTGGTGGGGAATCGTGATCTTCGCTTTATACTTCAGCGCCAACTCGTCGGTTATCTCGCTCTGTCTCAGATCGGATCCGCTTATCTCATGCCCCTCGGAAGCCATAAGTTTGGCCAATGCCGATATACCGATACCCCCTATTCCAATGAAGTGTACTCTCACTTTTTTAGCGTCTCCAACTCTTTTAGCGCACTCTCAAGAACACCTCTCTTCTCCTTCATGAACCCTTCTACCGATGGTTTGAAGTTGGTCAGAAAAAAGCTGTAGGTCTCGCTATCGTTCGGGTTCTCTACATCTACCAATTCATCTATGAAGTCGTCAAAAGGCATTTTGGCGGCAGCTGCCGCAATATGGGGCATCATCGCTTCGCTAAGAGTCTCGTCAGCCGCCGTATGGTGGATTATGAGAAATATCTCTTTCGCACCCTTAAAATCGTTCTCGCTATAGCGCTCTATACCGTGTTCGTAGATTCCTCTTAGGGTAAAGAGGTCATCTCTGTTTGAGATGTCGAAGAACTCCTCTTTCGTAAGCTTGTCGGCCAGTTTGTCAAAGACACTCTGTAAAATCTCTGTATATATTCGGTTTAGCCTCTCCGCCGGAAGATCTAGCATTACCGCAGTATCGAGCACCTCGTACATACCGGCCACATCTTTTGCTTTTATAGCAGCCTCTTCCCGCTGAGTTAAATCGAGCATAAACTGCGGGTTGTTTTTCAAATCTTCAAACTCATTTTTTTCCATCTTCTACCT
>JAKIUX010000168.1 GCA_021647345.1 Hydrogenimonas sp. | reverse complement strand
ATCGATTTCAAATGTGAAGATGCGTCACTGTTGCTAGGCAAAGAGGGTTACAGATACAAAGCGCTGGCCTATCTGTTATATAACTGGATTCACGGAAAGTATGGCTGCAAAGTGCGTCTTGAAATAGCTGAGTTTCTAAAAAATCAGGAAGCTATGATGGAGAACTATCTGCAGCCGGTTATAGAGCGTATCGAAAAAGAGGGAAGGGCACAAACCAAGGTTCTTGACGGAATTTTGGTTCAGATAGCTCTGCAAAAGCTTCGCGAGCGCTATCCTGAAAAGTATGTTGCTGTACGTACCAACAGAGAGGGAGGGCGTTATGTTATCGTCAACGAATTTATGGAGCGAAGGTGAATGATACGATAGCAGCCGTAGCCACCGCCGGCGGAGTCGGCTCTGTGGCGATAGTCCGCATGAGCGGTCCTAAAGCGCTTGAAATAGCGAAACAACTCACCAAAATATCCTCATTTAAACCCAGATATGCCAAGCTTACAGACCTCTATGACTTAGAAGGGGAGCTAATTGATGAAGCGATCGTCATCTACTTCAAAGCACCTCACAGTTTCACTACCGAAGATGTTGTAGAGTTTCAGTGTCACGGCGGTACACTTGTAGCTGAAAAGATTCTTGAGACTCTTCTTTATCACGGTGCGCGTCTTGCAGAACCCGGCGAGTTTACAAAAAGAGCCTTTCTCGGGGGCAGAATCGATCTGAGCGAAGCGGAAGCTATAGCAAAGCTAATAGAAGCAAAAAGCGAAGATGCGGCTAAGATTCTTGCTAAACAGATGAAGGGTGAGCTTAAAGAGTTCGTAGAAGATGCCCGCGAAAGGCTGCTTAGAGCGACAGCTTTCGCGGAGGTAACTATAGATTATGCCGAAGAGGATCTTCCCGAAGATTTGATTAGAAATATATTGAACCAGCTCGATGAGCTTGAAGAGAAGTTTGAGACCATTTTATCGTCGAGTCTTAGACGAAGAGGTGTGATAGAGGGTTTTAAAGTTTCGATTGTCGGAAAGCCAAATGTAGGAAAGAGTTCTCTGCTTAACGCTTTGTTAAACTATGAGCGTGCCATAGTAAGCTCCATTCCCGGTACCACGAGGGATACTATAGAAGAGCAGATCAGAGTCGGCAGCCATCTAGTGCGAATAGTTGATACGGCCGGTATAAGAGAGAGTTCAGATGCCATAGAGAAGATCGGTATAGAGCGCTCCGTCTTGGCGATTGAGGAAAGCGACATTGTCGTAGCGCTTTTTGATTCGAGCCGCCCATGGGATGAAGAGGATGAGCAGATACTATCTCTGTTGGAGCGATTCAAGAATGAAAAAGAGATTATAGTAGCTTTAAGCAAAACAGATCTTCCAAGAAGAATCGATCAATCTAAATTGAGCGGCTTCTCTCCTGTGGAACTCTCAAAAGAGAGCAGGGTAGAAAGGATTATGCAGGAGCTTCAAAATAGATTGAGAAAAATCTCTCAAGGTGACGAGCTACTACTCATCTCAACAAGACAGATTGAGGCCGTAAAGCGTGCAGTAGAGTCTGTCAAAGAGGCTAAAGAGCCTCTTATAAGGGGTGAGTTGGAGATATTTTCCTACTATCTCATTGAGGCTGTAAGTGCAATAAGCTCTATATCCAAACCAGTTGATTTTAATGATATTATGGATAAAATGTTCGGTGAATTTTGTCTTGGAAAATAGGAGAAACTTATATGTGTGGAATCGTCGGTTATATAGGTGAAAGGGATATAAAAAATAGACTTATCGAGGGGCTTCGCGAGCTTGAGTACAGGGGGTACGATTCTGCTGGAATAGCTGTAATGCAAGATGGTCGCATAGAGTCTTTCAAAGCGGTAGGAAAACTTTTGAATCTAGAAGAGAAGACCAAAAATTTTTCTACAGACGGGCATGGTGTCGGAATTGGCCATACGAGATGGGCGACTCACGGCAAGCCTACCGAACTAAACGCCCACCCGCACATGGGAGAGTACAGTTATGTGGTTCATAATGGAATCATTGAGAACTACCGTGAAATAAAAGGGATGCTTGAAAAGGAGGGGATCACCTTTTTGAGTCAGACCGATACGGAGGTTATAGTACACCTTTTCGAGAAAGAGGCTGAGAGAGAGGATGATCTATTTTCAGCTTTTAAAGCTACCATAGAGCTGCTTGACGGTGCATATGCAGTTTTGCTTGTGACAAAAAAAGCGCCTGATACAATCTTCTTTGCCCGTAAGGGTTCACCGATGATTATCGGCAGGAACTCAAGAGGTGAGATCTTTTTCGCATCCTCAGATGCCCCATTGATCGGAGAGGCGGAGGAGGTTTCATACATGAAGGATGGAACCGTAGGCTTTGTAACTTCAGAAACCATTCATACCGAAGGGGATGAGCTGCAATTTGTGCCTTTGGCTGGAGACAAGATGACTGCGCAAAAAGGCGGTTACCGTTTTTTCATGGAGAAAGAGATCTATGAGCAGTATGACGTCATGAGCGACACGATGATAGGAAGGGTGCTTGATAGAGATATCCATTTCGAAGAGATAGATGAAGAGTTTTTAAAAGGGATATCGAGAATAAAACTATGCGCATGCGGCACAAGTTACCATGCCGCTTTGACATCGAGTTACCTTTTCGAGAGGCTCTCTAAAATTCCGGTAAATGTTGAGATAGCCAGTGAGTTTCGCTACAAAGAGCCTCTACTTACTGATGATACACTCTTTATAGTTATAAGCCAGAGCGGAGAGACTGCCGATACACTCGAGGCTCTCAAGATGGCTAAAGAGGCGGGTCTTAAAACGCTTGCGATCTGCAATGTGGACAACTCCTCTATCGTAAGGCTTGCCGATGCTTCAATATTGACCAGAGCAGGCATAGAGAAGGGGGTCGCCAGCACCAAGGCCTTCGCTACCCAGGTTATGGTTCTTTGGATGCTCTCGCTATACTTTGCCAAAAAGAGAGGCAGTTTGAGCGAAGAGAGAATCCAGGAAGAGATAAAATATATGAATTATGTGCCGAAAGTTCTTCAAAAATCGCTTGAGGTTCATGAAAAGTGCAAGCGACTCTCAAAGCGCTATCTCCACGGTCACGGCTTCTTCTTTATAGGACGCGATATATTTTTCCCACTTGCTCTTGAAGGCGCATTGAAGCTAAAAGAGATTAGCTATCTTCATGCAGAGGGTTATCCGGCCGGAGAGATGAAACATGGCCCGATAGCTCTTGCCGATGCAGAGCTGTTTACTATAGCTTTAATGCCTAAAACTCTGCTTTACGACAAGACGAAGAGTAATGTGGAGGAGCTGAGTGCAAGAGATTCGACCATACTATCTATATCTCCGGAGATGTTCGATCTGGCAGACGATTTCATATTGACACATCCGCATAACCACCCTATGCTGGAGTTTTTTGAGATGATGATAGTAGAGCAGCTTCTTGCAATGGAGATTGCGATACGTTTGGGCAACGATGTCGATATGCCGAGAAATCTTGCAAAAAGCGTTACGGTGGAGTAGGAGAAAGACTACACCCTTCCTCATAGTTAGAGTGCTTATATGAAGCCTGCTTCTCATAGGCGGTTCGGCGCTCTTTATCTATATTGATCTGTTCTACTTCAAAAAGATTTTTCTAAACCCTCTCTGCGATATTCTTTCATTTCCTATTGGATTTTTTCTTATGATGATGGCCTTACAAGC
>JAKIUX010000167.1 GCA_021647345.1 Hydrogenimonas sp. | reverse complement strand
TTTTCGTCGTAACTCTCCCACTCGCTGAAGTTGAGCCACTTTCTCCCTACGTTAACATCTCTGACGACAAACCATTTGGCTGGAGCGATAGCACTATACCAAGGCCAATTAGTTCTGTTTGAGTGGCAGTCGTAACATGACCGAATGAAAATCTCCTGTACTTTTGCGGGAGCCTTTATCTCGAGCTTAGGATCGCTTTTTGGGTTGGTGCGTTCATATGGTATGAGTTGCATCAACAAGAAAGCGACGACGAAGAAAATTCCCAACATTTTACCTACGGACATCTTCACTCCCTCGAAAATTTCAGTAATTGTAGTATAAAACCGATTATAAATGAACCCTTTTTAAAAATTTAACCCTCTGAAAAATTATAAGTCGAGCAAAGGCTTTGATGCTCTATCGATAGCAATAGTCGTTGGTCTATAGTTAAAATAGAAAAAAGCGAAGCTTATATCCACATTTATATCTATCATTCAGCATTAAATTACATTGGTTTTTCTAAAAATCTCATCTTTTCCAATATCTGCTCTGCAGCTTCACCACCCTCTTTTACTACTAATTTCTCACTGCAAAAGTCTAAAACGGGACACTCTTGGCATCTCGGAGCCAGCGGCTTGCAAATAACCTGCCCGAAACTGACAAGAAGCTTGTTTAGCCCCGCCTGCTCGTGAGGCAAAAGTCTCTTTTTCAGCTCCTTGAAGCTCTCTTCCGGCGTAGATGTCTCTATGAAGCCCCAGAGATTCAATATGCGGTGCAGGTGGGTATCTACCGCAACAGTGCTTCGGCCGAATGCGCTCTCGAGAATTATGTTGGCCGCTTTGGGGCCTATCCCTTTGATGGAGAGCAGTTTATCCTCTTCTGATGGAACTGCGCCGTCGAAACGCTCTATCAGTTCCTTTGATATATCTAGAATCGATTTTGCCTTTTTTCTGTAAAATCCTACCGGATAGATAAGCCTCTCTATCTCTTCTTTATCAAGGCGAACCATATCATAAGGAGTCATAGCCCTTGAAAAAAGCCTTTTTCCGGCCTCCAGCGTAACCTCATCTTTGGTTCTGAAGCTAAGAAGCACAGAGACTGTTATAGTATAATGGGTGCGCTCATAGGCATCTTCAAAACGTTTTGCGGGAGCCTCCCACTTTGAATACTCTCTCTTTAAAATCTCTACTGCTTCAATAAAATCTATCTTTTCCATAAAATTATTATAATTTCTCTTTAATTAAAATTGATGTAATATCGGAAAAACCCGGAAAAAGGAGCTAAAGATATGAAAAGAGAGATATTGGTGCTGACGGCATCTATTCTGCTGCTAGGCGGATGTGCGCAAAAAGGTATGCAAAGCGGAGGTGACGGGCAGTCTATATCCAATCTTATTTTGGAGCAGAGCATTGACAGCGACATTCCTGCAAGCAAGCTCAAAAAGGTTATAGAAACAGCGGCCAAGAGTGACGGCTGGATGGTTACCTCCCTTGGAGAGCGAAAGTTGATTGCTGAAAAGTTTTTTAGCGAAACGAAAAATATTGCTGCAGAGATAGCTATAAGAGGGGCCGGCTACGCAGTAGAGTATAGCAGCGGCCAAAACATTGGCGATTCAGAGGCTAAAGATCTGATAGAGGAGCTCAAAGAGTCTATCGACAAAAAACTTAAGGAGGTAGGCGGCTCAAAAGAGTAAGCCAAACCTACCTTCGATACTCCTCATGGTTGACAGCGACCTTATAGGTCGGGTCATCCTCTTCGTAAGTGCAATATTTCCCTGCGGCTTTCAAGAGTTTCTTGCAGTCGTCGCTTAGATGGCGGATAGTCAGCTTTTTGCCCGCCTCTTCGTACCTTCTGGTTATCTTGTCTATCGCTTCCACTCCGCTTGAATCCATCACCCTGCACCTCTTGAAGTCCATTACTACCTCATCAGGATCGCCCGATATGTCGAACTGATCGAGAAAACCTTGAACGGAGCCGAAAAAGAGAGGGCCGTCAAACTCATATATCTTCCTATCTCCCTCCCTGAAGGTTCTCGTATATACTCTTGCATGCTGCCAGGCAAATACGAGAGCGGAGATTATAACTCCTATGACGACTGCCATTGCAAGATCGGTAAAGATCGTTACCACCGTCACAGTTATCAGTATAAAAGCATCGGTTTTGGGCATACGGCGAAGCCTGTCTATGCTCGCCCATTCAAAGGTCTCCACGCTAACCATAAACATTATGCACACAAGCACCGCTATGGGAATCTGGCCTATATAATCGCTAAAAGCTACGACGAATAGTATCAGAAGAGTAGCGGCAGTAACCCCCGAAAGGCGCCCGCGTCCGCCCGATGTGTAGTTAATGATGCTCTGCCCTATCATGGCGCAACCCGCCATACCGCCAAAGAGCCCGCATGTTGCATTACCGGCGCCAAGTGCTACCGCTTCTTTATTGGCATTGCCCTTCTCTCCGCTCATCTCATCAAGCACCGAGAGAGTCAAAAGCGACTCTATCAGCCCCACTGCGGCCATAACTGCCGCATATGGAAGCACCACCCAAAAAGTCTCTAGCGTAAGGGGAACATCCGGCCAGTGAAAAGATGGAAGATCTCCCGCTATAGAGCCCAAATCGGCAACCCTTTTAGTATCAAGATCGAATATCACTGTTATAAGACTTAAGACAACTATAGCAACCAGCCCGGCGGGAATAGCTTTGGTGAATCTTGGCAGTATCACCATGGTAGCCATTGTGGCAAATACGAGAATATACATAACGGGCCCCTCCCCCTCGAACATTGGAAGTTGAGCCAATGCTATGACGATCGCCAGACCGTTGACAAACCCGAGTATCGCAGGCTGAGGAACAAGCCTAATGAATTTAGCCAGCTTCAAAAGCCCAAACGCCACCTGTATCGCACCGGTAAGGAGTGTTGCAAAAAATAGATACTCAACTCCATGGGTAGCCACAAGAGCCACCATCACGACAGCCACACTTCCCGTAGCTCCGCTTATCATTCCCGGCTTTCCGCCAAATAGTGCGGTAATAAGCCCCAAAATGAAAGCTGTATAGAGCCCTACAAGGGGAGAGACTCCGGCTATAAGAGAGAAGGCTACAGCTTCCGGAACGAGCGCTATAGCCACGACGATACCTGAGAGGATGTCATTTTTCACACTATGGCCGCTGTAGGCCTTGAGAAGTTGCGCAAACATTAAATAGTCGCCCTTTGATAGCAGAAAATTAAAATAGGCGCGATTATATATAATAGGCTCTTTCAAAGCGCTTTGACTTTTGCTCTAACTGAATGTATAATTGGAGCCTCTGAAAATTTTAAAGAGATTTTGGAGACCTTGAAAAGAGCCTCACAAGAGAATATCTCCATTTAATCTTTGTATTTAAGCTACACATAAACTGATTTAATCTATTATAGCGGCAGAACAATTAAGACAAATTTTGTCCTAATTAAAATTATCGGAGCAAAACATAATGATGAAAGTCTATCTTGACAATAATGCAACCACTATGGTCGATCCCGAAGTGAAGAGGGAGATGGACCCATACTTCACCGACATATACGGCAACCCGAACTCACTTCATGACTTCGGAACGGCATGCCATCCCGCCCTCAGAAAAGCGATGGACAGAATGTATGAAGCGATAGGTGCAAGAGACGAGGATGACATAGTTGTTACCTCATGCGCTACAGAGTCCAACAACTGGGTTCTAAAAGGTGTCTATTTCGATCTTATAAAG
>JAKIUX010000166.1 GCA_021647345.1 Hydrogenimonas sp. | reverse complement strand
AAGAGCTCTTTGACTCTTCTTTCTCTGTTTATAAGAGGCTCTTTGTAATCGAGAATGAAGTCGATAAGATATGGTACCGAGCATATAGCGTCGAGTATGATATCTTCGCCCATCTCGATCTTTTTGCTTATCTCGATCTCCTCCTCTTTTGTAAGGAGAGGTATCTGCCCCATCTCTCTAAGGTACATTCTTACGGGCGAGTCGCTTCTTGACCACTCAAGAAGCTCCTTCTCTCTTGTGAAATCGAACTCATCTTCGAGGGAGTCGTCGCTGAGCTTCTGCCTCTCCGATTCGCGTTTTTCAGCCTCTTCGATATTAAGAAGCATCGCCCTTTCGCTCGATGTTATTATTTTAATTCCATATTTTTTCGAAAGTTTCAGTACATTTTTGGCTTGAGCCAGAGTGGGCTGCTTTTCGAAAATCTCTACAATCTTTTCGTAAGTTATATACTTTTCGTTTTTATGTTCTTCGAACAGTTTTTCAAGTGCTTGATTGAGCTCTTTTGCAGTCATAGTGAGCAAAACTCCTTGCGTGAGAGTAAGGGGGATTATATCCAAAAAAATGTAAATTGTAAATTAATCGGCTCTTATTACTACCTGATGTAGTTTCGATTAGCCCTATTTGAGGCGTGTTTAAGCGGGAGATTGAATGTGTCGGGACTCTCTTCACGGCATACTCCGAACCGGCACCGGCTCGGCAGGTTTGGGGCTTATACAAAAAAGAAAGGGAACTGAATCGATGAAAAAGGGGGGACTTTTCAAAAATCTTGTTTTACCTGCCGACCAATGCCTTCAGAAGTAGTATCGGCACATCTTAAAAAGTGTTTACACCTTTTTGAAATTTTTTTATTTCGTTATTTGTCATTCGTTGTTCGTTAAAACAGTAGAGACTGCCCGCTACAAACTAAAAAAAGGAACATTTATTGCTTTCTCCTCATAAAGCGGTTTATTTGGCCGATCTACTATATATTAGGACAGTGGAATGCAAAACGGTTTTTACTCTGTAACAGGCGCCATGGTAACACAGTTCAACAGGCTCGATCAGATAAGCAGCAACCTTGCCAATATGAATACAGGCGGTTATAAACGTCAAGATGAGATAGTGGGCGACTATATGAGAATCTATCAGCAAAAGCGTGACGAACTGCCTCTGCGCAACCATACGAAAGAGGGTGCGAAGTTTCTGAATCGTTCGATCAACAGGGTTCCTCGTATAGTCGAAGAGTATACCGATTTTGCGGTTGGTCCTATGAAGTCGACAGGAAATCCGCTCGATGTAGCTCTAGCACAAGAAGATCTCTTCTTTGCCGTGGAGACTCCGGGAGGAGTGCGGCTTACGAGAAACGGTGCCTTCACACTCGATGAGAACGGCAGGGTCGTTACAAAAGAGGGATATCCAGTTCTTCCTGCAGGCTACTTCGGCAGCAGACAGACACTGCATCTGCCTGCGGAGGCGATGAGCATCAAGATAGATGAGAGCGGCAGAGTTGAGTATATGGACCAGACCGCGGTCGATACTCCGGTTTATGTGGATAAGCTGATGGTGGTAAGGGTAGATACGAGAAGTTTGAAAAGAGAAGGTGATAATCTCTTTACGATGGAGAATGGAGTAGATGAGCAAGAGCTCGAGGTTGTTAGCCGAACATCAGCGGTAAGACAGGGTATGCTTGAGATGAGCAACGTAAACCCCGTTAGAGAGATGACCGCCCTTATAGAGACTAACCGACTTGTAGAGATGTACCAAAAAGCCATGAATGCCCAGATGGATGATCTCAACAACGACGCTATAAACAAACTCGCCTCTGTGCGGGCGTAACGATGAAGGAGTAGAAGCAGATGATACGCTCACTTTACACAGCCGCTACCGGTATGGTAGCCCAGCAGATGCAGATCGATACCACTTCGAACAATATAGCCAACGTCAACACTATAGGCTACAAAAAACAGAGGGCAGAGTTTGCCGATTTGATGTATCAGACGATGGAGTATGCCGGAACGTCGACCAGCGAGCAGACGAAGTCTCCTACGGGTATCTCTGTAGGGCTTGGAGTTCGCCCCACCGCTATAGCCAAGCAGTTTACGCAGGGCAACTTCAAAGAGACCGGCAACAACCTCGACCTTGCCATTACGGGCAACGGCTTTTTTAAAGTACTGCTTCCAGACGGTACAGAAGCATACACAAGAAACGGAGCCTTCAAACTCGACGCTACGGGTACGATCGTCAACTCAGACGGCTACAAACTCTCACCTGAGGTTGTCGTTCCTCAAGATGCTGTTGCTATCTCAATAGGAACAGACGGTACTGTCTCTGTGCTTCAAGCCGGTCAGCAGGAGGCGACCGACATAGCCCAGATACAGCTGACGAACTTCATAAACCCCGCGGGGCTGCACTCTCTTGGGGATAACCTATATATAAATACATCTGCATCAGGTGATCCTATAGAGGGGGTTCCCGGCCTCGACGGACTTGGACAGATAAGGCAGGGGTTCGTAGAGATGAGCAACGTTCAGCTTGTAGAGGAGATTACCGACCTCATAACCGGTCAGCGCGCTTATGAAGCAAACTCCAAAGCTATAACAACTAGGGGCGAGATGCTGCAGATAGTAAACAATCTCAAGAGGTGATAGATCTTTATTTTAAAGCCATAAGGTTTTAGGTCTCTCTTCTTTTAGAGGCTGCAGATCGGTGCACTACTCCACTAACCGGTCTGTTTAAACTTATCGACTCCATCTTTTTGCTATAATCCGCGAAAATTACGGGGAGATTGGTCTCCCGTATTTAAAGGAAATCGATGAACGTTATTACAGGAAAAGTGTGGAAGTTCGGTGACAATATAGAACCCGATCTTATCATAGCCGCACGCTATCTGAACACATCAGATCCCCATGAGCTGGCAAAGCATGTCATGGAAGATGCGGACCCCGAGTTTGTCAAAAAGATGCAGCCGGGCGATATAATAGTGGCAGGGGAGAATTTCGGATGCGGCAGCAGCCGCGAACACGCTCCTATAGCTCTGAAAGCGGCAGGTGTTTCGGCGGTAGTTGCCAAAAGTTTTGCTCGTATCTTCTATAGAAACGCATTCAATATGGGTTTGCCTATTTTCGAACTGAAAGAGTGCGACAAGATAGATGAGGGCGATCTTATCTCCATCGAGATGGATAAGGGCGATATTGTCGATCTCAATAGAAAAGTTACATATAAGTTTCAACCCATACCAGAGTTCATGCAGGAGCTGCTGGCCTGCGGCGGGCTAATGAACTACGCCAAGGCAGAGATGCTCAAGAAGCAGGAGGCTCTTTGATGAGAAGTTATAAAATCGCCCTTATCAAGGGTGACGGCATTGGTCCTGAGATCATCGAAGAGGCGGTTAAGTTACTCGACGCTGTCAGTTTCAGCGAAGGGTTCGAACTGAAGTATGAGGAGTATCTTTTAGGAGGCGCTGCCATAGACGCCACAGGCGACCCGGCTCCAAAAGAGACTCTTGAAGGGGTAAAGAAAGCTGATGCAGTTCTTTTTGGCGCCATAGGGGGCGAAAAGTGGGACTCTCTGCCCCGTGACAAGCGCCCTGAAACAGGGCTTTTGAAGTTAAGAAAAGAGCTGCAGGTTTTTGCAAACCTGCGCCCGGTCACCGTATATGACGAACTTGTAAACGCTTCGACTCTTAAACCTTCCGTTATAGAGGGGGTCGATCTTATGGTTGTTCGCGAGCTCATAGGGGGCATCTACTTCGGAGAGC
>JAKIUX010000165.1 GCA_021647345.1 Hydrogenimonas sp. | reverse complement strand
TAAGATGGGAGACCTTCAAAAGGGGATGGAACTCTATAAAAAAGTGCTGCAAATTGGTAAGGATGAAGATGCCGAAGCCAACCTAAAGCTTGTTTTGAAGCTTATGAAAGAGCTGCGTAAGCGCAAAGGAGAGGGTAAAGAGCAAAAGAGTAAAGATAGTGACAACATGAGAAAAGCGGAGGGGTCGGCATCGAAGGCTTCTATACAGAAGGGGTCCAAGCCCGGAGCGAAAAAAGCGAGTTCAAAACAGAGAGAGTTGACTCCAGCAGAGGAGAGAAAGTGGATGCAGCTCATACAGAAGCAGCCTTTGGAGTCCAAGCTTTATCCGTTAACGCGTCCAGAGGAGGGTAGAGATGTTAAACCCTGGTAGTCTGATACTAATTATATTTATACTTCTATCTCCTCTTTTGGGTGCGGTGGAAGCTACCGTAGATGAGAATCAGGTTATATCGGGAGAGAGAGTTTATCTGAAGATAGAGGCTTTTGGAGAGAGAGTAATTTTTCCGAAAATCGACAAAATAGGCGATCTTAACGTAACTACAGAGGGGAGCAGAAGGCTCGAGTGGTTCGATGGCAACAAGAGTGTGATCAAGTGGGTTCAGATATATGAGTTTACACCTAAAAAGAGTTTGACTATTCCCTCGTTCGAGGTGGAGGTCGATGGAAAAATAGAGCGTACCAAGCCGATCTTTTTGCAGGTGAAGCGCAATCTGCAGACTGGTTCCGACACTTTTCGAATAGAGATCGATATGGAGAAAGAGCGGGCCTATGTGGGTGAGCCTGTTACAGTAACGATTCGCTTCAAGGAGAGGCGTGATGTACCGGTTATGAGTGTAGATTTCGTGCCCATCAAATTTGAAAACTTCTGGGTGAAGAGGGTGGGGAAGCTGAAAAGGTATGCTGAAGGGGAGTATCTTGTGCATGAGATAAAGTACCTCTTTTTCCCGCAAATTGCAGGAGATCTTAGAGTAGGGCCTGCACAGGTGAAAGTGGCTACCGCCAAAAAGATTAGAGACGCATTCGGTTTCATTGTTCGCAGGCCACAGTGGATCACACTCGACTCTGCTCCTTTGATACTTCATGTGGAGCCGCTGCCAAAAGGTGTCGATCTTGTAGGAAAATATAGCATCGAGGCCGATATATCTTCAAAAGAGGTGGAAGCCGGCAGGCCGGTGACTCTCACTGTAAAGGTAGAAGCTGAAGGAAATATCGAAGATTACGATCTTTCTCCTTTTAAGATAGAGGGAGTGACCATCTACGCGCAAGAGCCTAAAATAGAGCAGCGTTTTAGCAGCGGTATTTACAGCGGAAGGTGGGTGCGTAAATTTGTACTGATAGCTGATCGCTCCTACACCGTTGAAGCCTTTAAAATTAGATATTTCGATCCGCAGAGTGAGAGAGTTGAAGCGGTTTTCACCAAGCCGATAGAGGTAAAAGTAAAAGGCAGTTTCGCTACGGAAAACGAGCCGACAAAGAGGCTCGAAGATAAGCGGGATCTGAAAGAAGGGGGAGTGATGATCTATATATATGCTGCTATATCTTTTCTCTCAGGAATGGCGCTTATGTATCTTGCTTTGAAGTTTCCAAGAGTAAGAGCGGAGAGAAAAGGTAGCCTCAGAAGCGGCAGTAAACTCGATATGCTGCAGCAGCTTATGCCTTATATATCTGAGTCAAAAGAGGCGGCGCAGATGGCGGAGAACCTCTATGCCAACCTATTTGAAGGCAGAGCACTGAAAGTGGATAAAAAGCGATTCTTAAAATTGATGGAGAAGTTGCGCCAATAGTTTTCAGAGGTGCTCTTCAGAGAATTTCGTGAAGTTTTTTCGCCTCTTCCATCCATCTCTTTACGCCATCCCAGTCTGAGTCGTTGATAAGTCTTCTGCAGACCTTCAGCTCCTCTTCGAAGTGGTCCATCGCTTCTATAAGGTTGTCTCTGTTTTGCTTGAATATCTCTTCCCACATTACCGGAGAGCTTTTGGCAAGGCGGCTCATATCTTTGAAACCGCCGGCGGCGAGTATAAGAATGTTTTCGGCATCCTCTTGAGCCAAAACCGCATTCGCCAAGGCGTAGCTTATGGCGTGCGGCAAATGGCTTATGTATGCGGCGTGGCGATCATGCTCCTTGGCATCCATCGTTACCACTCTCATGCCGATAGCTTCAAAAAGTGTTTGAGCCAAGATTCTTTGACGCTCTCCGCTTCCTTCTATATTACATAAAACAACCACCCTATCTCTGTAAAGGTTGGCTATTGCGGCGGTAGGTCCATACTTCTCCGTCCCTGCCATAGGGTGAGCCGGAACTACATTTTTTCGAATAGAGGGGGGAATGCTCTCTACGATCTTTGCCTTGGTGCTTCCCAAATCTATAATGGTGCATTTTTCATCTACATCTTCAAGCTGACGCATCGCTTTTATGATACCCTCTACGGGTATGGCGAGAAAAATGACGTCGCTCCTTTTAATCTCCTCCCACCCTACGATCGCATCTACTAGGTTATGCTCCAGGGCGGTTTTGCAGTGTTGAGTGTTATGGTCGTAGCCGACAACCTTGCCAACCTCAGCCACTCCTTTTAACGCCAATCCCATTGAGCCGCCCATTAGCCCCAGTCCTACTATTCCTGCCACCATAGTGATATTCCTTTCTAACGGATATCGAATTAACCTAAGATTGTAGCCAATACTCAGTTTAATAGAGTTTAATATCCGATAGATCGTAATCAACCTTCGCCAATCGACTCTCTCTTTATTGCTATATTCAAGAGTGTAACGTCTCTTTAAATGAAAAGATGATAACATTAAAACCTTTTTAGCTGCGAAGCCACTTTTTCAACGAGGATTTGAATGAAACGTACTCTAACGGCCATTCTGCTGACGGTGACTCTGGCCGCAGCTCAACAGGTCAAATCGATCAAGTTCGAGGGTCTGATACACCTTTCGCCGGAGATTGCCAAAGAGATAGTGAAGATCGAACCGGGTGAACGGTTGGATATAAAGAAGGTAGATGAGGCTATAAAACGGCTCTTAGCCCAAGGCTACTTCGAGGATATCTGGGTAACGGAAAATAGAGGCGTTTTGACATTTCATTTCAAAGAGAAGCCTGTGATTTCCCAAATAGAGTTCGTAGGATACGGAGAGAGCAAAAAAGATGAGCTTCTTACGCAAATAGGCCTGAAAAAAGGAGATATCTACGATGATCGCAGAATAGAAAAAGCGGTCGAAAAACTTAGAACCATAATAGAGGCTGAGGGGTATTTCGATACGGTTATCGAGCCTAAAACCGAGACCCTTGAAAACGGAAGCGTAAAAGTCAAGTTTCTTGTCAACAAGGGTGAAAACATAATTATTAAGAGGCTGAATCTCTGCGGAGCCGAACACTTCAGCAAAGGTGACATAGAGAGTGTTCTCGCCAACAGAGAGAGAGATTTTATGGGATGGCTGTGGGGCTTGAATGATGGAAAGGTAAAGATAGATCAGCTCAAGTACGACGCACCGAGAATAAGAGACTTCTATATGCGTCACGGATATCTCGACGCTAAAGTGGAGCAGCCTCTTTTAAGAGTCGATTTCAATCAGTATCGTGCGATTTTGGACTTTAAAATAGAGGAGGGGGCGGTCTACAGGGTAGATGGTGTGAAGATTGAGTTGAGTGAGCCGGTCATAGATATCGAAGATCTGAAAAAAGATTTGAAGGTAGACCCGGGTGAGATATTCAACATAGACTATCTTCGCCAAGATATGGAGAAGCTAAAAGAGAAAGTAGCCAACCTAGGTTATGCATATGTGCGT
>JAKIUX010000164.1 GCA_021647345.1 Hydrogenimonas sp. | reverse complement strand
CCCTCCAAACCACTTTAGAGAGGCGTTGGGGCAGATGGCCAACTTTCTTGGTATACTCCAGTCGGAGTGGGCCGGCGCGCAGGCTTTCAGCTCTTTTGACACATATCTGGCCCCATATATATTCAAAGATCGTCTTAGTTACGGTGAAATTAAAAAGGCTATACGCAGCTTCGTCTACAATCTTAACGTACCGGCACGATGGGGGCAGTCGCCATTTACAAATATAACTATCGACTGGACGGTGCCGGCAGATCTAAAAGAGCAGATACCGACACGAGCACAAAAGCATCTTCTAAAAGGTATTGAAGATGAAGCTCTGCTGAAAGAGGCCAAAAAACGTGATCCGCAGATCAGATCGCTCGATCAGATGTGCTACCGCCACTTTCAGCCGGAGATGAATCTCATTAACCGCGCATATTACGAGGTGATGACTGAAGGGGACAGCACAGGGCAGCCCTTTACATTCCCAATACCTACCGTAAATATTACCGAGGAGTTCGACTGGTATGGTGAAAATACCGATATCCTCTTCGAAAATACCGCCAAAATAGGCTCATCATACTTTCAAAACTTTATAGGGAGTCAGTATAAAAGGGATGAAAACGGAAACCTGGTGCCAAACGAAGAGGCCTACAAACCGGGACATGTCAGAAGCATGTGCTGCCGCCTTCAGCTCGATTTGCGCGAGCTTCTCAAGAGGGGAGGCGGGCTATTCGGCAGTGCCGAAATGACCGGCAGCATAGGTGTAGTTACGATAAATATGGCGAGACTCGGGTATCTTCACAAGGGAGATATAAGCGGGCTGTACGAGAGACTCACCCATCTTATGGACCTTGCCAAATCGACTCTGGAGAAGAAACGAAAATTTATCCAAGAGCTCTACGACAGAGGGCTCTTTCCATACACAAAAAGATACCTGCCAGGTTTTAACAACCACTTCTCCACTATTGGCGTAAACGGAATGAACGAAATGGTAAGAAACTTCACTGAAGATAGAGCCACCATAGCCGACGAAGAGGGAAGAGTTATGGCGCTTGAAATTCTCGACTTCATGAGAGATAGAATGAGAGAGTACCAGAAGGAGACGGGAAATCTTTACAATCTTGAAGCAACACCCGCAGAGGGAACAACATACCGTTTCGCAAAAGAGGATAGAAAGAGGTACCCAGATATCATTCAGGCAGGCAGCGGAGAAAATATCTACTACACAAACTCCTCTCAGTTGCCGGTGGACTGGACGGAAGACCCCTTTGAAGCTCTTGAGCTTCAAGACGAACTTCAGTGCAAATATACGGGCGGTACCGGTTTGCATCTTTATATGAGAGAGAAGATAAGTTCCGCGGATGCGTGCAGAAGCTTAGTCAAAAAGGTTATTACAAACTTCAAGCTTCCATATATCACAGTAACTCCGCTCTTTTCGGTCTGCCCAAAACATGGCTACATTCCGGGAGAGCACGAGTTCTGTCCAAAGTGCGACGAAGAGATATTGAATTTCTATGAAGGAGGGAGTGAAAAGTGTTCATCGTTTTAGCGAAGGAGAGTTCGACAGGCTCATTTATGCGCATGCTGCTGCACCTGGTCACGAAGGTTATACGTCCCGATGTGCAGGGTTTCATATCAAACAGATAGGAGGATAGAATGAAGAGCAAAGAGGATATCTTAAAAAGATTCGAAGATCGAAGAACGAGGTGTACTGTATATACGAGGGTGATGGGCTACCACAGGCCTGTTGAGAGCTTCAATATAGGCAAAAAAGGTGAACACCGTCAGAGAAAGCAGTTCGTTGAGCGATAAACCGATTTACGATATCACCCCTTTTACCCACCTCGACTATCCCGGGAAACTGGCCTGTATAGTCTGGTTTCGCGGATGCAATATGCGATGTATGTATTGCTACAATAGCGATATAGTCTTCGCGAAAAGTGGAAATTACACCGAAAATGATCTTTACGCTTTCCTCAAGAAGCGAGTAGGTTTGCTTGACGGTGTAGTTTTGAGCGGAGGGGAGCCTACAACCCATGAGCTTCTTTCTATCTGCACAGAGATAAGGAGGATGGGGTTTTCGATAAAGCTCGATACGAACGGTCTAAACAGAGAGAGTGTTGAAGATCTGGTCGAAAAGGGGCTTGTCGACTTCATCTCTCTCGATTTCAAAGCGATGAACGGAAAGTTCGGTTACATTACAGGCTCGAGCCGGTTCAGCAATTTTTTTGATACCCTCAAGTTCCTTGTATCGAGCGGATGCGATTTCGAGGTCCGCACGACTGTCCATGCCGACCTTTTGGAGCCGAAAGATATAAACGATATGATGCGGCTGCTCTACTCTGTCGGCTACAGAGGCACCTACTATCTTCAGGAGTTTATAGAGACCAGAAACAATATCGCCAATATAGAGAAGCCGAAAAAGGAGTTCGACAAGAGCCTGCTCGAAGATACTTTGAGTGTTGTTTGGCGATAAGTAGCTATCTGCCAACTATCTTCTCTTCGGAGGCTGCAAGATGGTAGCCCTGCCCGGATATATTCTCTATAAGTCTTTTGTCGCTCTTCTGCCTAACTCTCTTTATGAATGTTCTAAGCCTATCGTCACTCACATCCTCATCTCCCCAGAGAGCGCTCTTTATAGCTTCGTTGGATAGGTAGCGGTTGGGGCTGTGCAGAAGCTGGGCGATGAAACGGCTCTCTCGTTTGCTTAGATGTACCAAAACGCCATTTTTAAAAAGCTGTTCACTCTGCAGATCATACTCAAAAGGCTGTATAAGTTTGATTCTGCTTTCGCGTTTGATCCTTTCGGCAAGTTCGCAAAGATAGTTCAAAAGCTCCTCAGGATCGAAGGGCTTTATGAAGTATTTGACAACACCGACATCTATAGCACCCAAGAGCTTCTGTTTGTCGCTGTATGCGCTTAAGATGATTACAGGCGTATCCTTGTTCTCCGACTTTATTGCGGCGGCCAGTTCCAATCCGTCCATTTTTGGCATCGTTATATCAGTTATTACGATATCCGGCCTACGCTTTCTGTAGGCATCCAGCCCCGATATCCCGTCGTGGGCCAGCGTAAAGTCGGCAAAATAGTCCCCTATAGCCTCTTTGAGCAGTTTCGCCAGTGTCTTTTCATCTTCTACCAGCAAAACGCTAAGTCCCGCAAGCCTTGCGCTACACGACATCGACACTCTCCTTCGCAAGAGGTATCTTGATGATAAAAGAGGCGCCGTCACCCACATTTTTAGCCTCGATACTTCCAAAAAGTCCCTTCTCTATTATCAGCTTCGACATAAATAGTCCAAGACCTGTCCCTTTGGCCGTATGTTTGGTCGTAAAATATGGTTCAAAAACTCTTTCCAGCACGCTCTGCTCAATTCCGCCCGCATTGTCCGAAATGACTATTTCGGCAAACTCATCTTTTTGATAGAGTCTTATTTTCACTCTCTTTTTCGAAATTTCTTTACCGCTGAAGGCATCTTTAGCGTTCTGCAGAAGATTTATCACAACCTGAGAGAGTTCGTTGCTGACTCCTACAGCCTCAAGAGTCTCATCGATATCCTGATCTATCTCTATATGCTCCTTTTCGAGAGACTTTTTCAGAATCTGAAGCGACTCCTCTATACTTTTTGCCACTTTGAATGGCTCCTTCGGTTTGTCGGGTCTGAAAAAGTTTATGAAATCTTCGATTGTCTGGGACATATTCTGGATCATACCTTTAGCCTCCGTATATATCGCCTCCACCTGCTCATCATCCCGCTTAAGCGAAGCCCTCTTCATATTAAAAAGTGAGAGTGTAAGCTCTGTCAGGGGCTG
>JAKIUX010000163.1 GCA_021647345.1 Hydrogenimonas sp. | reverse complement strand
AAATGTGTTTGTGCTGTTTTTGAATCTTCAGCAACTAAAACAGTTCCTTTTATTAATTTATCAGGAATATTTAAATCTTGTAAATTTATTGGTGATTCATGTACATTTACCATAGCTTGCGGAACTACATCTGCTAGCAATTTTTCATAATCAAGTACAAGACATAGACTACCATCATCTAATCTTGTATCATTTATGACAACATTATCATCACCAACTCTGTAGCTATTTGGTGCATGCATCTCACTCCAATTTTTCTTTATAACTCTATATGCTGACATTATTCTAAGTCCAATTATAACACCATTAAAATCACAAATAAGAATATTTGATTTTTTAATTTCATCTTTAGATAAAGTTATACCCAACCATAATGGCAAATTAAGTATAGGGATTTGTAGTTCACGAAGAACTATAGTTCCTTCTAGCATAGGATGAGCTGATGGGATTTGAGTTAAAAAATGATTTTTTGATTCAACAACTTCTCTTGTTTTAAATACATTAATAGCATAATAAGCAGAATCCTTACTTTCACTAACTCTAAAGACTAATAGTTGAAGTTCATTATTTTTTGCTAAATTTGTAGCAGCATCAACACTATCTAATACAGACATAATATTCCTTTAATTCTTACTGTTTTAATACTACCCTAAATAAAATGAAATATGCTTTAATCTTAATAATGCAATGGTAAAATAAGTATAATTATTAAAAGGTAGTGTAAATGAAATTTTTTATTATTATATTATTAATGTTAAATACTTTATTTGCTAAAGTTTATTATGCAAAAGTGGAACCATTTGAGTTAAGAATAATATCTTCAAACGTTTCAGGATTAATTATTCAAGCTAATGAAGATTTAATAGGAAAAGTATTGTCTTCAAAACCATACATAAAGATTGATTCAATTGTGGATACTAAAGAGTTGAAATATATAAAAAATAAATTAAATTATATACAAGAAACAATAAATGTCAACGAAAGAATTTTAGAAAATTTAGAAAAAGATTTAAAAAGAAAAAGAGAAAATTATAAAAAAGTACAATCTTTAAAATTTAAATCATCTGTTGAAAAAGATAGATTGAGATTTGATTTTTCGCACCCAAAAGCTATGAGCGAAGAAGAGATAAAATCTGCAGGAGAGGAGTGATTTATGGTTTTTATTGACGATATCAGAGCCGATGAAGTTATGGATAGCCGAGGCAATCCAACCGTTAGAGCTACGGTTAGACTAAGCGACGGAAGCGTAGCTGACGCTATAGTTCCAAGCGGAGCCAGCACAGGCAAGAGAGAGGCTTTGGAGCTGCGTGACGGCGGCGATAGGTATATGGGCAAAGGTGTTCTTGCAGCTTGCGAAAATGTCAATATCAAGATAGCCGACGAGCTTATAGGCATGAGCCCCTACAATCAGAGCGAAGTTGACGCTATCATGAAGGAGCTCGACGGTACCGAGAACTACGCAAACATAGGCGCTAACGCCGTACTCGGTGTATCTATGGCGGTGGCGCGCGCAGCTGCAAAGAGTTTGAATATGCCGCTATATCGCTACCTGGGAGGTGCAAACGCTATCGTTATGCCTACTCCGATGCTCAATATTATCAACGGCGGAAGCCATGCCGACAACAGTGTCGATTTCCAAGAGTATATGATAATGCCTACAGGCTTCGAAGAGTTTGCGGAGGCGCTTAGAGCAAGCTCAGAGGTTTACCACAACCTCAAGAAGATTCTTCACGAAGCGGGCCACTCTACCGCACTTGGAGATGAGGGAGGGTTCGCACCGAACCTCTCAAGCAACGAGGAGCCTATCGAGGTGATAATGAGAGCTATAGAGAGGGCCGGCTACAAGCCGCAAGAGCAGATCTCCTTGGCTCTTGATGTAGCCAGCAGCGAGCTGGTGGCCGAGGGTGGGTATCGTCTCGATAGCGAAAACCGCACCTTGAGCAGCGAAGAACTGGTCGAATATTATGAAGAGCTGGTCTCTAAGTATCCGATAGTTAGCATCGAGGATGGGTTGAGCGAAGATGATTGGGATGGATGGAAATATCTTACCGAGAGATTGGGAGATAGAATCCAGCTTGTGGGTGACGATCTTTTCGTTACAAACGCATCTATTCTTGCCGAAGGCATTGAGAAGGGTGTGGCCAACTCCATCTTGATAAAGCCGAACCAGATAGGTTCGGTCAGCGAGACGATGCAGACCGTACGCCTTGCTCAGCGAAACGGCTACACATGTGTAATGAGCCACAGAAGCGGCGAGAGTGAAGATGCCTTCATAGCCGATTTTGCAGTAGCTCTCAATACAGGCCAGATAAAGACAGGCTCCACGGCTCGAAGCGAACGTATAGCCAAATATAACCGGCTTCTCGCCATAGAGCGTGAGCTTGGATACTTCGAATATCTTGGCAAAGAGCTCTTTAGCTGATGGATAGAGTAGATCTGCCTGAAGAGAGTATTAAGGCGCAGTACGCGCTTTTCGGCCTGCCTCTTTGGCGGATCTTTTTGGCGATAGCCGCGGTTGTCGCTTTGGGTATCTATGTGGGTATTTTGCTTTTCGGGCCAAACTCGCTTACCGTACTTTTGGGGCTTGAGGAGCAGAGGTCTATATATGAGAGTCGCATAAAGAGTCTGAAAGCTAAAAATGCGGCTTTGCAGAAAGAGTATTTCGAACTCAAACAGTTGGAGCCGGAGCAATGAGACTTACGATTCTGATAACAACCTTTCTCGTTTGTACGCTTTATGGTCGAGAAAACCCCTTCAAGCCGGTGATCGACAATACCGTGCTCCCTGTAGCCTCGAACGAGATAAAGAAGCCTCCGCCCTTTAGCTTTGCAAAAGTGAAACTCCCTTCCGATGCAAGGGTTTTGACATCTGTAGCGATCTATTACCAGTCTATAGACGGATCTATCAAAAAAGAGGTGATCGCCATAGATCGCTCTATAGATTGGCATAAACCTATAGTAATATCTCAACGCTTCGTCGAGTCGGCAAAGAAAGGGGCAAAAGAGAAAAAGAGAAGATCTTCTGCAGCCCCTAAAAAAGCTCAGGCGCAAAAGGTTTTTGCTCCGCTTCCGTTTTTGAAGCTGGAGGTGGGGAGAAAATGGGTCAAGATTTTAACTAAAGATAAGAAGATAAGGAGCTTTCATCTTACAAAGCCCTTTAAAGTGGCTGTAGATTTTAGAAGAAAAGCAGGCTTTCTGACAAAGCATATTCCTCTTGATCTGCCGCCGTTTAGGTCTATAGATATAGGCAACCACAACGGCTACTATAGGGTTGTCATAACTATGGACGCTCCTTACCGCTACAAGATTGTAAAAGCTGAAGATGGCTATATCGTCAAACTGCCCTGAAAATGTTGTGCTTGTCGGCTTCATGGGGAGCGGCAAGAGTACGGTTGGAAGAGTTTTGGCAAAAAGAAGCGGCCGTTTTTTTCTTGATGCGGACGCTCTTATAGAGTCTTTGCAGGGCAAAGAGATTCCGGTCATATTTGAAGAGAGAGGCGAGGAGTACTTCAGGGAGCTTGAAAGAGAGTGTGCCGAGTGGATGGCAGAATGTGTAAGAGGGAGCGTCATCTCGACGGGCGGCGGAATGCCTCTGGTTGCAGCAAGATTGAGAGATATTGGCAGGGTTGTATATCTGAGCCTTCCCTTTGAAGCGATATTGAAGCGGATACCGGAAAATGAGCGCTTGAAGCGCCCTTTGTTCAAAGATTTGCAGAGGGCGAGGGGGTTATATAAGAAGCGGCAGAGAATCTATGAGAATTTAGCAGATTTTAGGGTAGACGCTACAAAAAAGCAAGAGA
>JAKIUX010000162.1 GCA_021647345.1 Hydrogenimonas sp. | reverse complement strand
TTATAATAGAGTTGATAAACCTTAAAGCGAAAAAGCCGGCGGTCAGTATTGTTTCACTGTTTCTTCTAACACTTGCCATAATAGTCTATGTCGGTGCTTTCTTTACGGGTAAAGCTGACGGTTCGCACGCCTTTTCGCTGCTTACGCCCGAAGCGAAAGAGGAGCTGAAGTTTCATAAACTTCTTGGAACCTACCTGGTTTACGGGTCGGGGATTCTGCTGCTTCTTAAAGCGGGAGCGATGGCGATAAGAAGGGCGTGGGCAAGAAATGTGTTCATATTTTTTCTTCTTATATTCATAGCTACTCTTTTGAAGCAGGGAAAGGATGGCGGAGAACTGGTCTACGAGTATGGAGTGAACGTTAAGCCGGTTATGGCGCTTCAGGATCGTCTTGATGATATGCAATTCGATATGGAGGATCTAAAAGAGGAGCTTGTGAAGGCGAAAGCGGAGTGTGAGCAAAAGAGTAAAAGCGCTCCCACTTCTTTAGATGAGAATGCCTCCTCTTCAACTGCTATCGAATTGAACGAGAGCGCTCCGCAAGAGAAGATGGAACCCTCTTCGCAGGCTCCGGCGGAGAGTAACGACTCCAACATCTCAAGCGACTCCTCAGCACCTGCCGAAACAGCACCCTCTACCTATCGCCAAGTTGCACCGCCGGCAGGTATGACAACTCCGGCTACGGTGCAGATACCTACTCATTGATGGCCCAAAAGAGGCCTCTGCCCTTTATACTTCCCGCCTGCTTGAGTGAGCGGGAGCGTCTTTTGCACCTGAAGCGTCTGAAGATAAAGCCCTCCAATATCGCTAAAACCTATGAAGGTGACGGATGGCTTCTCTGCATTCCTAATAAAAAGAGCTTCTTCAAACTCCCAAAAGAGATGATTCCAAGTCGAGAGCTTGAGCATCGCATAAAAGTTGTTCATGAGTATATAGAGGAGTACAAAGCTCTCATAGATATTGAGAGAAGAACACAGATGGATGCGCAAGTAAGAGAGATCCGTTTGTTTAGCGGAGCAGAAAGAGAGATTTTCGGGCGCGCAGTACTTGGCCTCAAGGGTCGCAGCATGGGAACGAGGTTCGACCTTTTTGTGGTCAGATTCAGCCGAGATAGAATCATAGAGACTGAGATAGGGAGCGGCGATATAGTTCTTGTCAGCAGAGGAGAGCCGCTAAAGAGCGACCTTAGTGCAACGGTGACGGGAGTCTTTAAAAATTTTATAGAGGTCGCTTTTTCTCAGAAACCTCCTGTATGGGTAAAGAGTGCGGATATTAGGCTCGATCATTTTGTAAACGATGTCACCTTCAAAAGGATGGAAGCCAACCTTGAGAGTATGCGCCATGCAGAGGGCGCGCAAAAAAAAGTAAGAGATATAGCTCTTGGTCTTGAAGAGGCCAAAGCAACGCCAAACACTCTTTTTAAACCGCAGAATGATAGATTGAACGATATTCAAAAGAGTGCTGTTTCAAAGGCGCTTTCAGGGAGTGAAGTCGTTCTGATTCACGGTCCTCCCGGTACCGGAAAGACAACGACTCTTATAGAGATTATAGTCGAGTCTGTAAAGATGGGCAAAACTGTTTTGGCTGCGGCCGACTCTAACGTGGCGGTAGACAATATGCTAAGAAAACTCTCTAAAATAGATCGATTGAAGATTGTTCGCATAGGTCACCCGGCACGAGTAGATGAGTCTCTTGAGGCATTTACACTTCATTCGCTTATGGAGAAGGAGCCGGGTTCGCGGCAGGTAAAAGAGATGCTTAAAGAGGTTCACGCTTTAGTAGAGAAGAGGAACAGCCACTCCAAGCCTACACCGTCAAGGTTGCGGGGAATGTCGAAAGAGAGGGTGAAGAAGCTTGCCGCAGCCGGAAAAAGTTTTAGAGGAGTCGATCAAAAGAGTATAAGCTCAATGGCTCTTTGGATAAAGGAGGATGAGAAGACTAAGAGGCTCTTTCAAAAGATCAGAAAGATAGAAGAGTCGATTGTAAAAAAGATTTTGCGAGGGGCAGATGTGGTTCTGTCGACGAACGGTATGGTCGGCTCCGAAGCCCTTGAAGGTGAAGCTTTCGATCTGGCTGTTATTGACGAGGCGAGTCAACAGATGGAGCCGTCAACACTTTTGCCTATGATGCGCGCCGAAAAGGTTGTTCTTGCCGGTGATCATAAGCAGTTGCCGCCAACTGTTTTAAGCGGTCTTGATATTTTAAAACACTCGCTCTTTGAGAGATTGATGAAAAACGAAAGCCTGCCTTCGACTATGCTGCAGGTGCAGTATAGAATGAACGAGACAATAATGGATTTTCCAAATCGGCTTATGTACAGCAAAAAGCTAATAGCGGACCCATCTGTAGCAAATAGTGTGCTCGAGCTTAAAAAGATCCCCAAAAACCCTCTTGCGTTCAGAGTACTCGATGTTGATAAACCTCTCGTTTTCGTAGATATCTCACCTCTTGACCCCGCCGAGAGATTGAGAGAGCGTACAACCTCTTACGAAAATGAGACTGAAGCGGCTATTGTTGTCGATATTGTCGAATCTTTAATAGAGTGCGGCATAGGGTTTGATGAGGTTGGCGTAATAACCCCATATCTTGCTCAGGTAAAACTTTTGCGTAGAATGATGGAAGAGAAGAGTCTTAAGTGTGAAATAAAGAGTGTCGACGGTTTTCAGGGGCGAGAAAAGGAGGTGATAATAATTTCTCTTGTTCGCTCAAATATCGCAAAAGAGATAGGTTTTGTTAAAGATGCCAGACGGCTCAACGTAGCTATGACCAGGGCGAAAAAAAAGCTCATAATGGTGGGTGACACGGCCACTCTGGAGGCCAACGACCCGTTTAACAGGCTCTTTGAGTGGCTAAGAGGCGAACCGAAGGCGGAGATTGTCGAGCCGGATGAGAAAACGAACAGCGAAAAATTTCAATAGAATCTATGTATCTCCTCCATGAGGTTGTCGATAGTTACATGCTCTCCACCCTCTTTTAAAAACTCTTCAAGAGCCTTTTTGCTCCCTTCTACTCCATCACTTTTCTCTATTTCGACCAATCGCTTGTAGAGAGGGTCTAAGACTCTCTTAATATGGGGTGATACCATCTTTCTGTAGGCTCTGTAGCCTTTTATCTCTTTAGTGTTTATATCGCGGATTATCTCAAAGTGGGTAAATACCCAGTAATAACGCCCATCTTTGGCCATATTTTTTATAACGGCAGTGATGTTGTGTCCGTTTTTAATCCGCTCCCAGAGCTCCTTGAAGATGATTTTAGGCATATCAGGGTGTCTTACGATGTTGTGAGGGCTGCCTATAAGTTCATCTTTTGTGTATCCTGAAATCTCGGCAAAGTAGTCGTTACAATCAGTTATGTTGCCGTGTATATCTGTTTCGCTCTCTATATATTTAGTGTTGTCAAGCTCTATCTCTTTATCGACAGGGGTGGGTTTTTCTGTGGCCATTTTTGCTCCTTCTGCACTGTTTTCCATATTGTAACCAAATTTTAAAAATGAATAGATTTAAAGTGACAAAAAGATGACATTATAAAAAATATAATTAAAAGTTGAAAAAAAGAGCTCATTTCAAGAAAAATTAACATAAAATTAACTAAGATACGAATATACAGCTTGGATTTTTTAATTAAATTAAAAATTCAGCCTGTTATTTCAGGAAAATTTAAAGGAGGTAGCATGAGTTCAATCATCAAGAAGCTATCTATGGTAGCTATCGGAATGATGGTTGGCGTGTCTATGGCTTCTGCAACTTCTGAGCTTGAGAAGGTTATGAAGGAGCGGGGCTTGACGCAGCAGGATCTGCTGGCGGCAGCCAAA
>JAKIUX010000161.1 GCA_021647345.1 Hydrogenimonas sp. | reverse complement strand
CATCTCACCGTATCAGTTTCCCATACCGTATAGTTTCTCCATCTCCAACTCCCTCTTCTTCGTCACCACCCTTTTGAATGCATTTAAGGCTTCAAGATAGCGACCGCTCTTGTAGTAGCTGGAGGCGAGATCGAACCAAACTTCGCTGCCTGGAGAGCTTCTTGCAACTCTCTCGAACAGCTCTGCACTTCTATCGTAGTCGCCGCTCCTGTATGCCTCTTGAGCCTCCTTTATATATTTAAAATCCATAACTCCGGCTTTAAGGTCCGCAGATGAGAGAAAGAGCAGAGCCGCCAAGGGCAAAAAACCCTTTATACCGCCTTTTGCACCGAAGGAGTAGAAGGCAAACGGCAAAATCATAAGCGCTATGGCCAATGGATAGTAGAAGAGCTGCAAACGCTGATGCACAACTCTCTCATGAACCTGTCCGCTTCCGCTCCTTCTAAAGTGCTCTACTATTTTACGCTCATCAGAATCTGAGATAGTAGCCTCCGCATATACGCCTCCGCTATCCGATACCGGCCTGTGAAGAGCGGTATTGGCACGGCTTACCACAACCTCTTTTTTGCTATTTAGAAGCACCTTTCCATCGCCTGCAGGAATAGGAGCTCCCCTTTTAGTAGCGACCATCAATACCGATAGTTCGATACCGCTCTTTTTAAGCAACCCCTCTATCTCTCTCATATCCTTTCGATCGCCGCCGTCCGTGACCAAAAGCACCTTTTTCGAACTGCTCTTTTCAAGCAGCTTCAAAGCCCCTTTTAGCGCGGCAACTATATCGGTTCCATCTCTTGATATATATTCGGGTTTTAACCTTTTTAGTAGAAATAAAAGAGTATCTCTATCTTCCGTCAAAGGCGCGACTATGAAAGATGCTGAGGTAAAGCCTACTATACCTATACGACCGACCGGAAGCTCCGGAATCAGCTCCTGAAGCTTCTGCTTCGCAAAAGCTACTCTATCGGGGTAAAAGTCGGTCGCATTCATCGAACGAGAGAGATCGAGAGCTATTACCAAATCGGCTCCTTCGCTCTTTACAACCATCTCTCCCTTCTCTACTACTGGCTGAGCGAGCGCCAACGTCATAAACAAAAATGCGGCGAATGCGAGGATATTGTGCCCTCCTCTTCCGAGAGAGTCGCCCTCAATTCTAAGCCTGTCGAGAACCTCCGGCAAAAAGAGTCTCTCCAACCTGTCCCTATTTGTCGAGATCAGATAAAAAAGGAGTACCGCCGGTATGAGCATCAGATATATAAACTCAGGATAGAGAAACTTCAAGCCTCGCTCCTGTTTACAAAAAATAGATACGCCAAAAGCGACATCGCCGCAATAAAGAGAGGGTAGCTAAAAAGATACTCCATCTTTGCCACCGGTTTTAGTTCGATCATTGAAGGCTCCAGTTCATCTATCGCGTCATATACCTTTTTTAGCATCTTTGGATCGGACGCCGAAAAGAATCTGCCGCCGTTTTCTTTCGCCAACTCTTTCAAGAGATCAGGGTCGTAATCACCCGGACGCCCCACTCCTATGGTATATAGCTTTATTCCATACTCTTTGAGAAGCTTCTTCGCTATATGCAGCGGAATTTTCCCCGCCGTATTTTTTCCATCGGTCAACATAACCGCTACTTTCGTCTTCGCATCCGACCTTTTCAAAAGCTTGGCGGCCATCGCAAGTGCGTCATATATCGCTGTCCTCTCTCCCGCCATTGCGACCTCCAGGTATGGAACCATCTTAGCTACCATCTCATGATCGAAAGTCACAGGTGATGCGACATAGGCAAATTCGCCAAATACTATAAGACCTATTCTGTCACCATCTCTTCTCTCTATGAACTCTTTCAAAATCTTTTTCAGAGTTTCAAACTTGTTCTCTCTTGTCGTTATCGAAAACTCTTCATCCATAGAGCGGCTCGAGTCTATCACAAGAACCATATCTCTTCCAGGCTCAAGAAGAGGGATCATCTCTTTTTTCAAAACAGGCGATGCGAGAGCCGTAACTGTTCCGGTTATCGCCATCCACTTCAAAGCTTGAAGCAAAGAGCCTCTGCGCGAATATTTTCCGATAAGATAAAGACGCGGAAAATAGAGCATATCAAGCCTTAACGGACACCTCTTCTCGCAAAAGAGAAAGATAACAATAGCCAGAAAAACCCACGGATGCTCAAAGTGCATCTTTTGTCATCTCGATAAATAGTTTCATAAACCGCTTTGTCTCACTATCAAGCGGAGGAACATCTTTTTTATACTTATATCTCTCAAGCCTCGGCAGCAGCTGCGCCATGATCTCTTTTTGCCTCTTCTCCTGAGCAAGAAGCCTTCCGTATCGCGTCATAATATAGGCAGCCTTTTTCGGATTTTCAAAATCTATACTCTCCAATCTTCTTAGCCATGCCACCCTTGGATCGCTCCTTCTATATCTTTGCCATATGCGCCATCCATATACCGCTCCCGCTACTACTGTAAGGAGTAACGCCGCTACTATTGCCAAAAAGAGATAGATCGAAATATCAGGTATAGGCAGAAGAGGTTTTATATC
Organism: Hydrogenimonas sp.; assembly: GCA_021647345.1. Lineage (GTDB taxonomy): Bacteria > Campylobacterota > Campylobacteria > Campylobacterales > Hydrogenimonadaceae > Hydrogenimonas. The sequence continues at coordinate 1,298 of JAKIUX010000161.1, read as the reverse complement.
ACGAATAGGAATATCGGCAGGGTTCAACTTCTTCTCCCAAAAAGCTTTACCATCTTTGCGAACGGATCCTCATCCGTATAAATTTTTATAAATTTCACTCTATGCTTATTCAAATGTTTATAAAGAAGCTTGTCATTTTCTATTACTTTAGCTCTATACCTCTTGGCACTTCTATCGGAAAAATAGGTTTGAAGAGTATTGCCGCTTTCAGGATCGACCAGATGAACCTGACCGAGAGGCTCAGGACTCTCTTCAAAACGATCTCTGACAATCACAGCGATAACTTCGTGACGGCGGCTAAGAAGAGCCAACTGCGGCGTTTCAAGAAAATCTCCTATCAGAAAAAGTAGACTCTTTCTCTTGATATGTTCAAACATATTTCGCGGCCCGGATATGTAGTCAGCATGTTTGCCAAGCATCTGCATATCGCCTACACTCTCTACAAATCTGTTAACTCCAAAAACTCTTTTGGTAGGTCTGTGCATCGATTCAACACGATCGCTCGCTATGATACCTGTAAAAAGATCACCGTTTCTAACGGCACTGTATCCGATTATAGCCGCAACTTCCGCAACTACCTCCTGCTTTATTCTGCTCGTACCGAAAAAGAGAGAGCCTCCGGCCATACATGCTGCCACAATGTTCAGTTCTCTCTCTTCATGAAAAAGCTTCACATACGGTTTCTGAAGCTTAGCTGTAATTGTCCAATCTATCTTTCTTATATCATCCCCGACCTGATACTCCCTAAGTTCGCTAAAGTCATACCCCTCTCCATGGAAAAGAGACGGGTTGTTTCCTATCATTTCTGAAAAGACCTGCCGTTTAGTCTTAATGAGAATAGTTTTGATGCGCCTCTTCACATAACTTCCTATGGAATAGCTACCGTCTCAAGAACTTTGTCGACAATATGATCTGTCGTTATATCTTCAGCCTCAGCTTCGTAGCTCAGTATTATTCTATGGCGCAATACACTCTTGGCCACATATGCGATATCTACAGGAGAAACAAAATCTTTTCCCCTAAGGTAGGCCTGCGCGCGGCTCGACTTATAAAGATCTATAGATGCCCTGGGACTGGCACCGAACATTATCCACTCTTCGATAGACTCCAACCCGAATTTGGATGGCTCTCTGGTTGCAAAAATCAGATCTACAATATACTTTTCTACCTCTTCATCAATATGAATCTTTTTGACATCCTCTTTCATCGTCATCAGATCTTCACTTGAAGCAACCTCTTGAACTTCGCCCATAGCGTCGTTGGCCACTCTTCGTGCAATCTCAAGTTCCTCTTCTGGG
>JAKIUX010000160.1 GCA_021647345.1 Hydrogenimonas sp. | reverse complement strand
CTGAAACGAGCCGCTCCGTCTCTCTAACACTCAGCTTCTGGCCTATGATCGTATCGCAAACGATGCGCTGATCTTTCTCGTCAAGTCCTACAAGAACCTTTGCGTGTCCTTGCGAAATCTGAGAGGAGAGGAGTTTTTGCAGCACATACTCATCGAGCTGGAGCAGCCTCAAAGTGTTGGTTATCTGCGTTCTGCTTTTATGTATTATCTTGGAGAGCTCCTCTTGAGTTATGCCGTACTCCTCTATAAGCTCTTTGTAAGAGCGCGCCAGCTCTACGGGATTTAGCTCTTCTCTTTGAATATTCTCTATAAGAGCGAGCTCTCTGAACCTGGAGCGATCTATGTCGGCTACGATAGCTCTAACACTCTCCAAGCCGGCCAATCTGCTGGCTCTTACGCGTCTCTCGCCGGCAATAAGTACATACTCTCCGTTCTGCTCAATAACGACTATCGGCTGAAGAAGTCCGTGCCTTTTTATAGACTGCGAGAGCTCTTTTATGGCGTTCTCGTCAAAATGTTTTCTGGGCTGGTAAGGATTGGGCACGATTTCGGAGAGCGGAATCTCTACAACCTGCTCCCCCTTCTCCTCTGCTCTTTGGAATTCGTTCTCGTAAGCCTCCGCCACTTCGCCCAGAATGGCTCCCAAACCTCTGCCAAGAGATTTGCTTTTTGACTTTTTCCCCATCTCTCTCTCTTTATCTATGTCGCCAAAATTGCTTGGGCAAGATGCTGGTATGCCTTCGAACCTGTAGATTTCACATCGTAAAGGATTACCGGTTTGCCGAAGCTTGGACTCTCGGCAAGCTTTACATTGCGCGGAATAACGATAAACTCGTCACTCTCTGCAGATTTAAAGAGTTTGCTCTTAAAATGCTGTGTCAAGTCGGCAAAAACCTGCTTTGAGAGGTTGTTTTGACCGCTATACATAGTAGGCAGGAAACCTTTTATCTTGAGTTTGGGATTTATAGTCTTTTTGATAAGGCGGATTGTGTTTAGAAGCTGAGCCAACCCTTCGAGAGCGAAAAATTCGCACTGAATCGGTATAATAACCGAGTGGGCTGCGCTTAGCGCATTTATGGTTATGGGCCCAAGAGCCGGAGGAGAGTCGATTATAATGTAGTCGTAATCTTTTTTGATCTCGTCTATCTTGCGCTTCAATACAAGCTCACGCCCCTTTCTCGTTTCAGAGTCGTAAAACTCCTTCTCCACCCCTACGAGTCCAATATTGGAAGGGACGAGATGAAGCGTATTGAGAGTTGTCTTCAAAATGGTATCGGAGATCTTTTTGGCTCCGATTAGTACATGATAGATGTTATATTCGTAATCGTTTCGATGAAAACCGAGACTCGTTGTAGCGTTCGCTTGCGGATCGGCGTCTATCAGCAGAACCCTCTTCTCAGCTACGGCAAGAGATGCCGCAAGATTGACCGCGGTGGTAGTCTTTCCTACTCCGCCTTTTTGATTGGCTATTGTAATAATTTCACTCATCTTAGACTCACAACCCTTCTTTGACCAATTTTCAAAGAACCGTCCTCCTGAAGAACGGCACCTTTTAGTTCAACGGTTTCATCCCCGACATGGGTACTGTAGTTTTTGCTCTTCTCAAATTCTAAACTATAGTTGCTAAAAATCTGCTTCCATAAAGGAGGATTTTCAACTTTTTCCAAAAACTTTTCCAAAAGCTCGCTTGGAGACGCTTCAATCTCCAAAACCCCGAAACCGTGGGGTGCATCGACAATATTAACCCCTATTCCCGCGATGATCGCATCCCCCTTTTTAGCAGTTATGCAGCCCCCTATTTTGCGCTCTTTCAAGTATATATCGTTAGGCCATTTAAGCCAACATTTCGAGCCCATCTCTTCCAGCACGCTTTTCATCAAATATGCAAAAAAAATTGATGTTGCCGCAAGAGGAAGATCTGAAGGCAGATCTTTTTGAAGAGTGGCTACAGACGCGAAAAAGTTTCCCCTCTTGCCTATCCATCTGTTTCTTCTGCTTCCGACCCCTTCTGTCTGCATTTTAGCTATGACGGCACAAGGCAAATCAACCTCTCTTTTTGCCGCCATCTCCGTCAGCCAAACCTGTGTAGAAGGGAGTGAATCAAAAGCGTATATCTTCAACTTTAAGCCTCTTTCCTCTTATGTAACTTAAAATATCCATCCTCTTTTTTGAAGGGGGCTGCACCTCTTTAATCTTCAAGGCACCCATTTTACACGCTACCGTCGCCCCCTCCTCCTCAATTTCGAGAATCTCTCCCGGCCTCCCTTCACCAGAGGCCAAAGATAGTTCGAAGAGCTTGAGACCGCTTTCAAGATAGATTCCAGGCCAACCCTCATAGGCTCTAAAACGGTTATATATCTCCGGTGCTTCCATTTCGAAAGTGATCAGCCCATCTTTTCGCTCAATCTTTTTGCAGTAGGTCGCATCTGCACCACACTGCGGCAGAGGCGATATATAGGAGAAGCTTTTCAAGGTATCGACGGTAAGATCTGCAGCTATGTGTGAAAGTCTCTCGAAAAGCTCCGCTTTGCGTTCATCCAACCCGATCTCCGTTACGCTCCATCCCAAAATCGGTCCGCTATCAAGCCCCTCTTCCATAAGCATCGCTGTTACTCCCGTAACTCTGTCACCATTTAGCAGAGCTTGCTGAATCGGGCTTGCGCCGCGATATTTCGGGAGCAAAGATGCGTGAAGATTGATGCATGGAGCAATATTAAGAATCTTTTTGGGAAGGAGCTGCCCGTATGCTGCGACGACTATGAAGTCGGGAGAGACTTTGGCTATCTCTTTTGCTACGCTTTCATCTTTCAGAGAGAGCGGTTGTCGAAACGCCACTCCCTCATTTTGTGCCGTCACCTTAACGGGCGGAGGAGTCAAAACCTTTTTTCTGCCTACAGGCTTGTCGGGCTGAGTGTAGACCGAAACCACATCCAGCCCCTCCTCTTCGAGACACTTTTTAAGTATCACATCTGCGTAATCCGGGGTTCCCATAAAGACAATTTTCATTCCAACTCCGACTATCTTCTTCATAGCATAACGTCAGATATTACCACTCTCTCATTGAGAATCTGATAAAAGAGTCTAATCTTATTCAACGCATGAACCCTCTAAAAAAACTGTATGCTTTGAAAAATTGTGAAGAGGCGAAGGCTTTAAGGTTTTGTCGATGGTCAATAATCGTTGCTTCATGAAAGAAAGCCAAGCTTGACCTTCGTCAACAACCATTTATAGAAAATATTTATATAATAAAAAGCTTTGAAAAATTGCAAAAAGAACGGAGTTACTATTTTTCAAAGAACCGATACAATTCTTCAAGGAGCTGCCGTGCAAGTCGCATCTTTTTTCGAAAACCTGGAGTTCAACGACCAACATGTGGCTATAACCCCGATGCTGGAGAGCGGATTTACCAAAGAGATACGAATAGCCTTCAAAGAGGGTCAGATAATGAAAGAGCATAAAACAGGCTACCCTATTACAGTTATGGTATTAAAAGGTGAGATAGAGTTCGGATTGCCAGAAGAGACTGTTTTGCTTAAAAGCGGCGATCTCATAGCCCTGGAACCTAACGTCGTCCACTCGCTAAAAGCAAATGAAGAGTCTGTAGTTAGACTTAGCCTTAGCAAAAACGACACTGTTCAGAGAGTAAATGCGGTTCTAAATCTTTAATCGAATCTCGCAGAAGCGGAATTTCGATAGTCTAAAATCAAACATTTCTCATTGCCAATTTAACCCTCTGGAGAAATTCTTCTGCGAACAACATCTGCAGCGTAATGGTCGGAATTTCATCAAAATTCCTAGATACCATAGCGAAGCTGTTTGAGCAGAAGAGTTTTTCAGAGGGTCCCATTG
>JAKIUX010000159.1 GCA_021647345.1 Hydrogenimonas sp. | reverse complement strand
AGATCTACAGTTTCACTTGATAATGATTAAAGATCTTCCGGCAATATTTAAGAAGCTAATCAGTTTCGGCCTCACAACTAGAATGGCGGCCGGAGATGTAGTGCGCAATATAGTAACGTGCCCCCTACACGGCAAGTATCTTCATGAGATAGCCGATGTAAGCAAGATAGCAGAAGAGATTGACTCGCTTTTTGATGAAAACAAAGAGTTTAGCAATCTTCCAAGAAAGTTTAAAATAGGTGTTAGCGGATGCGGCAACCACTGTATACCGCATGAAATACAAGATCTCAGCTTCGTGGCTGAAAAGTTCGAAGATGGGAGAGTTCTTTTTGCCCTTTACGTAGGAGGTGGGCTTGCAAGCAACAGACGTTTCGCAGATTTTTTGGGGTATGTAGAAAGAGATGAGATCGTACCTATATCAAAAAGTGTCGTAAAAATATTTAGAGATTTCGGCAACAGAGAGAAGAGAAACAGAGCAAGACTCGGCCATCTTATAAAAGAGTGGGGAGTAGATAGATTCAAAGAGATACTTCAAAAAATCTCATCTATTAATATAAAAGAGGGAGTAGAGCCTCTAATCACCTCTGCAAAAGAGAGAAATCACTGCGGTGTTATCCCTTCCGACAAAGATGGATATTCACATATAGGTTGCGCTCTTTTTGGAGGCTCGTTCAGCGGAGAGAAGCTTCTTGAGCTCTGCAACCTTCTTGACAGATTCGCAGTGCAAGAGATCAGAACTACGACAAAGCAGAATTTCATCATATTAGATCTTCCCGACAACGAAACGAGAAGTTTGTGCGCAGAGCTTCAGAAGATAAAGATCAACCCCTACCCTTCGGCGTTTCGAACCAGAACTACGGCTTGCACCGGTCTCGATTTCTGCAAATTCGCCATTAGTGAGACCAAAAGTGTAGCCGAGAGGGTAGCGTTATATCTTGAAAATAGGTTCCCAGCCTTCAAAGAGCCGGTAACAATAAGTGTAAACGGATGTCCTAACTCATGTGCGCACCCATGTATAGCAGATATAGGCTTAAGCGGCGCCACATTCAAAAGAGAAGGCAAAACCCTAAAAGGTTTCGAACTGCTTGTGGGAGGGAAAATAGAGGGAGAGCGCAGCAGTTTCAGTAAAAGAACCGGAATATTGCTCGAAAGTGATGAGATAGGAGAGTTTTTAGAAACAGTTATTGCAAACTATATAGATAGTCAATATGAAACTTTTTCGAAGTATCTGAGCGAAGAGAACCTTTCAATATTACATGAAAATGAGGCTATATGAAAAGGTTGGATCGATTTGTTAAAGTTTTTCGAAAATCTTTACTTAAATTTACACTTTTTTTACAAACTACTGCTACAATTGAAGTGTGTAAAGAAAAAAACTATAGGAGGATTTCATGAAGATGAATCACATAGCGAAATTTGCGGCGGCTGCAGTTTTCGTATTTGGAACAACTGCCGCGATGGCTGTTATTACCGGAAGTAAGCACGACCTCTCCGCTACAGGAGGCGGAACGATCAAGGCTAACGCTGGACAGAACAACGACGAAATCTGCGTATACTGCCATACGCCTCACGCCGCTAACGTTGATTTTTCTGGAGCACCGCTCTGGAACAAATCTACACCTACATCATCATTCAGAATGTATGGTGCAACAACTGCGGGAGTAGCTGGACAGACTATAGCTGGTACAGCAACAGATGCAGCTCCAAATGCTCCATCACTCGCATGTCTTAGCTGCCATGACGGTGTAAGCGCGATAAACTCTATAGTTAACGCTCCAGGATCAGGCGGATACACTGCGGGCGGTGCTAACGTAGCATTTGGTGCGGCTGCAGCCGGTACAGCAGTTACAATGCCTGCCGGTGTTACTCAGATAGGTGATGGCGACCCGGCCGGCGTTGGTCTAAATAACGACCACCCTGTATCTATTACATATGTTGAGGGAGCTGCGAGCCTTAAGCCTGTTACAACTACAATCACAGGTTGGAGCGGCGCTACAACTATTTCCGATCTTCTTAGAAACGGAAAAGTTGAGTGCGGAAGCTGCCACGATCCTCACCTTGGCGAGAGCGATACTTTCCTTAGAAGAAATAAGGCAACTGTTGGTGAAAACAGCAACGCCGGCAGCCGTGTTTGTCTTACTTGCCACGACAAGTAAACAGCTGATCAAATTTTGGGTACACTCCTTAACGGGATGTACCCATTTTTTTTGTAAGTAGAATTGCCATGAGAAAGTTTCGCCCTCTTTTGCAGTGACACAGACTATTTCTCATGCCAATTTTACATCCTTCAACACTTAAGAAAAAGTAATACAATTACATCTCTAAAGCATTTAATTTTTTTTGCCGAAATTCTTTGCTATAATGAAACATAATCTTAAATAAAGAGGTTTGCTTTGAAAAGGGTAGCACTTTTAATTTTATCGATTTTCACACTCTCCTTCTTCAACACAGGCTGTGCGCAAAAAAAGAGCGAAGAGCTAAGAATAATAATGCCTCCTCCTCCGGAAGAGCCAAAAATTTTTTACATTGGAAGCTACAGAGGTGAAGCTGATTTTAAAGAGACTAAAGTTCTTGATGCTCTGATAGGAGAGGAGCAAAAAGGTGTCGGAAGAAACCTATACAAACCCTACGGAGTAGCCGCAAATAAAGGTATTATGTACGTTACAGATACTGCTATGGGGCTTATATTCGTCATTGATACTACACTTAAAAAAGTTACATTCATAGGCGACAGACCTCCTGGAAAACTTGCACTTCCAGTCAGTATCGCAATAGGTCGAGACGATACGATTTTTGTATCTGACGCCAAGCTAAAGAGGGTATTCGGCTATAGAAAAAACGGCTCACTCTTTTTCGCTTTGGGAGAGAAAGGTGAGTTCAGACGACCTTCGGGAATAGCGATAAACCGAAAGCTCAATAGAATATATGTAGTAGATACCAAGTCTCACAACGTTAAAGTGTACGATCTAAATAAGGCAGAGTTACTGTTTGAATTTGGCAAACGCGGTATAGAAGAGGGGGAATTTAATTTCCCTACAAACATAGCGGTTGATCGCAATAACGGAAATGTTGCGGTAGTCGATACCCAAAACTTCAGGGTTCAAATATTTGATCAGGATGGCAACTTTTTAAGCAAATTCGGCAGGCTCGGAGACAAGCCCGGAATGTTTGCGCGTCCAAAAGGGGTAGGAATAGACTCAGAGAGTCATCTTTATATCTCCGATGCGGCATTCAATAATGTCCAGATCTTTGATGATAAAGGAAACATACTTCTTTACTTCGGTGGTGCAGGCTTTGAGCCTTCCAAATTTTATCTTCCTGCAGGAGTCTATGTAGATGATGAAGACAAAATCTACATAGTCGACTCTTTCAACGCACGTGTACAGGTCTATCAGTACGTAAGCGAACGCTGGAAAAAGGAGCATCCGGATGAATACAGAAAACTTAAAGAGTTCGAACCGGAAACAAAAGATGAGAGTAGTAACTAAAACGGCGATCGCCGCTATTGTCATAGCTTCATCATTGCAAGCCTTTTCCATTGATGAAAGCCAAGAGGGAATATACAACACAAACCACAATCTGCTTCGTGGAGTAATATTCCAAAAAGATGAAGAGAAGCCGGAATTGTGTATATGGTGCCACATACCGCATGACTCTCTAAGCGGCGATACTAAAGTGCCCAAGTGGTTCCCACAATCAGGTAATGAAAATGCCTATGATGTTTACGGAATGGACTTGAACAGTTCAACTCAGTCCGACTCGCCGGAATCGGGCGTAATGGTAAGAGTATGTCTTACCTGCCACGATGGAGTCAATGCACCTAACATATCTTTATATAGCGCAGAAACACCCGAAAAGTTCAA
>JAKIUX010000158.1 GCA_021647345.1 Hydrogenimonas sp. | reverse complement strand
CTCCCGCTTTTCGTAGAAATCTATCTGGTTGGAAAAGTGGGGTATGGCGGCGACGAAATCTCTATCTTTCTCAAACTGCGACGTCGACGACGGATCGACCTTTTCGCTGCTATATGCGAAAGAGGCAGCGTTGTCCCCAGCCTCTCGTCCAAAGACAACCGTCTCAAGAAGCGAGTTTCCGCCAAGCCTGTTAGCCCCGTGCACATAGGCGTTTGCACACTCTCCGGCCGCAAAGAGGCCGTCTATGCATGTCATATGGTTTCTATCAACCTCAACCCCTCCCATCGCGTAGTGCGCTACCGGTTTTATAGGTATAGGCTCTTTTACGGGGTCAACACCTTCATAGAGCATAGAGAGCTTTCTCTCTTGAGGAAGATTCTCATCTATAAACCTCTCACCCAAATCTCTTATATCCAAAAAGATCTCTTCGCCGCTCTCTATCTGCTCCCATATAGCCTTAGCTACCACATCTCTTGGCTTAAGCTCATCCACAAAGCGCTCACCCTTAGAGTTAACAAGCTTGCCGCCCGCACCTCTTGCGCTCTCGCTCACAAGTATCCCGCTACTCTTTAGAGCGGTAGGATGAAACTGTATAAACTCCATATCGCTAAGCCTGCAGCCCGCCCTTACAGCCGCCGCTATGCCGTCGCCCGTGGCTGCGGAGGAGTTGGTGGTGAATCCTCTATAGATTCCGCCGTATCCGCCTGAAGCCAAAACTACACTTTTGGCCCCTATCGCTTTTACCTCGCCGCTTCTTATCTCTATGGCGGTAACGCCGAGCAGTCGGTTATCTTCGACTATAAAGTTAAGCAGAAAATATTCGTTCAAGAACTCCACTCCGCTGCCGAGCGCTTTATCGTAGAGAGTATGCAAAATCTTTAGCCCCGTATAGTCTTGGGCATAGCAGGCCCTCGCGGCACCGGCGCCGCCGAGTCTTCTTTGGGCCACCTTGCCCCCCTCGAGCCTACTGAAAGGGGTGCCGATCTCATCGAGCCACTCTATGGCTTCTAAAGCCCCCTCGCAAAGCTTTCTAATCATCTCTTCACTGCCAAGAGTGCGAGAAGATCTAAGGGTATCTGATATGTGCGCCTCAACACTGTCGCTTCCGCTATTTCCGAGTGCGGCGTTTATGCCTCCTTGCGCCATCGAAGTTTGAGAGCGGGTTGGGTAGTTTTTACCCAGCAGAGCCACTTTAGCCCCTCTGCTTTTAGCGCCAAGTGCAGCACACAATCCCGCGCCCCCTCCGCCTATAACTAACACATCATACATCTTCTCTCCCCAAATGTTTGCTCCATTATAGCAAGGAGAGATCAAAAAACTCTTTAGATGAAAAACCGCCTCTATGCTATACTATACGAAAAAGTTGAAATAGAGATATGGCTAAAACGGTTCTCTTTTTTGTTGCAGTTCTTATTTTTGCAGGCTGCACGACCCAAGTTGACGAGAATGGCGGCTTCGAACCGAAAGAGGCGCCTCAACGCACCAAATATAGAACATTCATAAGCGACGAAGAGCTTAAAACGCAAAAAGAGCTTGCGCTCATTGAGGCCAATAGAAGCGTAGAGCTTCAGAAGATAAGCAGTGAAGCGCGACTAAAAGAGCTTGAGCTTCAGAAAGAGAAAGAGCTTGCCCTTATGAGGGAGAGAGAGCGGCTTCTAAAGATAGAGCATGAGCAGGCAATGGAGCGCTATACGCTTATTGGTCTCTTTCTGCTGCTAATTCTTGCCGGTGCGCTTCTTCTCTGGTATCTTGATAGGCGAAGAAAAGATAAACTTAGAGCCTACGAAGATAACCTTAAAAAGTATTTTCACCAAAAAGAGAATGAGGCTAGAGTAAAAATTGCAGAGAAGATTTTAGATACCGCCGCAAGAAGCAATCTGACTCCGGAGCAAAGAAGCAGGCTGATAGAGGCGCTGCACAGCAGTGCGCCAAAAAAAGAGGCAAACGAAGAAGAGATCGATGATAACGAGACGCAAGAGGCTATTTTAATAGAGGATAGAAAGGATAGAGACGATGCAAAAAACCGATCATAGCGGCTACACAGAAGGGGCCCTTCTTACAAAGAGCCTGGCAGACTTTTTCACAACTAAATTTTTGGCTCTTACAACTGCGCCGTTTTTCATAACTCTTTTTGTAAGCTTGGTTTTTCTCTACTATCTCTCCGGCGAATTTTTCGATATGTTAAGCGTAGCGGCCCAGGTTTCGCAAAACCCCGATGCGGCGTCAGCTCAGAACGAGCTGGCCCAATTCGCGAAAGAGTACCCCATAATCTCCGCAATTTTAGGCAGCTTCATATTCAAAGCGATAGCAGGGACTCTATTTTACGTAATAGGCGGAGGCTTCGCGGTACTTGTATCGGTTATACTTGCGGTTGTAATAATAGGCTTTTTCACTCCCTACATAGTTGCCGAAGTTCAAAAGCGCCACTACCCAAATATTGAGCGCAGAGCGACAGTGCCAATAAGCGACTACCTCATCTTTCTTCTAAAGCAGTTTGGCCTCTTTCTGCTCTTCTTCTTCGCCTCTTTGCCCTTCTACTTCATTCCGGTCATAAACATAGTAGCCATGAACGCACCGTTTTACTTCCTTTTTCATACACTTCTGACAAGAGATGTGGCGGGGGAAATTCTTGACAAGGAGGAGCAGAAGATTGTCTTCAAGAGCGCCAAATGGCGCATTGCCACAACCACCTTCATCCTATATCTCCTCTCGCTTATCCCTGCGGTAGGTATTTTAGGGCAGGTATTTTTTGTGATAGTGTTAGCTCATCAGTTTTTCCAAGAAGCGGCAAGAGTTCGCAAATCGCAGCTTGAGACAACCATCATAGAGCCTGAGGTGCTGCCAAGATAGAACCTACCACTTTAGCCCTATGCGGCCTCCGCCTATCATCGCTATAGCGAGCGCACCTGCAAGATATAGAAGCGGAAGCTCTATAGCTAAGCCGCCGTGAGAGCCTAAAGAGAAGATCTTAGTACCATACGCCAAAGCGATTGCCGCGGCCATATTGAAGGCTATGACAAGAGCGGCGATGCGCGTATACATGCCCGCAATAAGCGCTATTGGAGCCAAAACTTCGCCTACATAGACACCGTAGCCGATCCATCCGGGAAGAGAGTGTGCCGCAAGCAGCGCCTCCACGCCGCCGATACCGTAAAGCATCTTGTGGATACCGTGAAACAGAAGCAGCAGACCCAAAACGAGCCTAAGCAGAAACTTTCCCCACTCTTGCATCACTTTATACCCCTTTCGGTTTATACTCGATTATAGCAGGTTCACTGAAATTAGGCACATCATCGTAAGTGAAAACGGCATAATATTTTTTTACATCCAAAGCGCCGAAGTCATCGTATGTCCAATCGTCCGGGCCGCCGTAGAGTTTGTCTCCGTCATATGGGGTTATTGGCTTTCTGAAAGGATTTTTTATAACAAATACCCCTCTAAAGTCATTGTCTGCGGGATTTTTCCAGCTAAGGCGAATCTTGCCGTTTTCGATCTTATAAGAGAGGTTCGAAACGGGTGCCACGGGTCGACGACGCTTATGCAGATACTCTATAACGAGCTTTGGAGTATATTCCGGGTGAGAGCTGTGCCACTCTACGACAGAGTTTTTCACAAGCTTCTGAGAACTGCTTGGGCGAAGCAGAAAGGCTATGCTTTTTCTCTCTCTAAGCCTGTTGCCGAACTCCTGTATGGCGTAGGTGTCAAAGACAAAAACCTGCTCACGGTTCTTCAGCTCTCCTACACTTACGTCGTAACCGATATTCTCTATTATGTGCCTCTCTTTTATCGCCTCGTAGTTTTTCTCCAGATCGGCATCTATCATCTCAAGATGAAAACGTATGTTCTCTTTGGCATAAACGTTTACGGGGTTTAAAAC
>JAKIUX010000157.1 GCA_021647345.1 Hydrogenimonas sp. | reverse complement strand
TGGAGACGATTGCAGATGTCGCCGAGTATACGAAAAATGTCGATCTTATAGTCGAACAGGTGCGTGCAAGACTAAGCAGAGTCATAACGGGACTCTACAAAGATCAGGATGGACGCATAAAGCTTCTTACGCTAAACTCTCAGACTGAGCAGAGGCTGCTCGACCACCTTCAAGAGAGCGAATCGGGCAGACAGCTGCTACTCAACGTAGGGCAGATAAACAAAGTTGTAGAGCGCATAAGCGAAGAGGCTCAAAAAGTGCTTCAAAAGGGTGTGGCGCCGGTAATTCTGATAGTAGACCCAATGCTAAGAAAACCGCTGGCCGAAATTTTCGAGCGCTTCAGACTCGATGTAGTTGTTTTAAGCCACGCCGAGATTGATCCAGACGCCAAATTCGAAGTTCTCGGAAACGTGGAGATAGAGCTATAGAGTTTTGAATGACACTGATGACCTATTTACTCTATCAACTAAACAACTAACGACCATTGACTATTGACTAAAATTATCAAAAAAGGATATGAGATTGAAAAAGCCTGACTCCATTTACCACCTTTCACACACCGACCTTGACGGCTATGCATGCCAGTTTCTGACATCGCTCTGTTTTGAAAACGTCAAATTTCAAAACAGTAACTATGGCGAAGAGATAAACGGAAGACTCAAAATATTCTTCGATGCGATGCTGCTCGATAGCGCAAAAGATATACTCCTTCTAATCACCGATTTGAATCTTTCGCTTGCTCAATGCGAGTTTGTTCAGAAGCAGATCGAGAAGCTTCAGAGCTTCAAAAGCGGAATCAAGATTAAAGTTCATCTTCTCGACCACCACGGCAGCGGAGAAGAGTCTGCAAAAAAGTACGACTGGTACTATCTAGATACCTCAAGAAGCGCCACGAAGATAACTTACGACTGGCTTTTGGAAAATTACGATTGCAAAAAAATAGAAGAGTATGAGGAGTTGGTCGAAGCGATAAACGCAATAGATATATGGCTCAAAGATGAGAAGGGATTTGAGTTCGGCAAAGTTTTGATGGGTGCTATAGCATCATCCAGAGAGGTTGGAAGAGCCCTCTTTGACGAGCAAGACAGAGCCCATAAGTTTCACCTTATAGAATCAGCACAAAAGATAATAAACGAGGCTGACGCTCATATCAGACTCGACAACGAGATGCACAGAATAAAAAAGGCGTTTTTCGACACAGGAAGGGGCGATAACACGCTTGACAATCTTGTAGCAGACTACATAACCGACCTTCTTAGTACAAAAAAAGATGAACTGAAAATCTACTATAGAGATAAAGTAGGCGTACTCACTTTCGCCTTACCAAACATCTCTGTCATAGGAAACGCATTTTTAGTTGCTAACCCGGATATAGACTTTATACTAAACATTTCTGCAAATGGGTCGATAGGTTTACGAAGTAACAATAGAGCTGACGTAAGCAAAATTGCGGCCGAACTTGCAGGCGGAGGGGGACACCCAAACGCCAGCGGAGGACGCATACAGGGTTTCAAAGAGCTCTACAGTTACGAACAGGTTAAATCCTTCGTCGAAAACCTAATAGATGAGAAGACGAAGGAGTAATAAATTTCAAGCAAGGAGGCTCATCTATGCAAAGACCTCAGCCTACCATGACGGAGCGGATACTAAACGAAGATGACTTCATAGTATCGAAAACCGATCTGAAGGGGCGAATAATCTATGGCAACAAAATGTTCATAAAGCTCTCAGGATATAGCGAAAAGGAGCTGCTGAACAAACCCCACTCCATACTTCGCCACCCAGATATGCCAAAAATCATATTCAAATTTTTATGGCAGCGAATACAAAACGGTGAGGAGATATTCGCTTACGTGAAGAATCTCTGTAAAGATGGAGCCTACTACTGGGTATTGGCAAACGTAACCGTAACATTCGATAAAAACGGTAACCCCAGAGACTACCACTCTGTAAGAAGAAAGCCTTCTCAAAAAGCTCTGGAGGTGATAAAGCCTCTTTACGAAAAGCTTCTATCTGAGGAGCGCGGCGGCGGCATGGAAGCATCAGAACGCCTTCTTAACAAAATACTTGAAGAGAAAGGAGTCGGGTATGACGAGTTTATCCTCAGCCTTCAGTAACAAACAGACTCTAATATCTATACTGGCCGCTTTAGGCGCGGCAATATATATGCTCGCTACAGGAGCCTACATAGCCGGAGCGGTAGTGCTTCTTATTGCACTTATTGCACTCTTCATTCCGAGCGATAGCGGCTCAGCTTGCGAAAAGATCTTCAACGATCCGCTAATTAGACAGATAAGAGATGTGCTTATAAAAGCGGGAAATGGGGATCTTTCAAACAGAATCACAAATATTCCGCCGCAGCACACTATGGAAGCCGTTGCGTGGGGTATAAACGATATGTTAGATCAGACAGAGCAGCTTATGCGAGATATAAAGACATCGATAGAAGCGGCGACAAACGGCAAAACATATAGATTAATTCTCGAAGAGGGGTATAAAGGGGATTTCGAAGCGGCAGTACCCAATATAAACAGGGCTATAGGCTCCATAGCCTCCTCCTACAAGTCAGCCATGAGAAGCAAACTCTCGAGAGAGTTTGAAAAATCTACCGGAGGTATCGGAAGTGGACTGGCGATAATTCAAGAAGATATGTCGCGCAACACCGGAATACTCGAAAAGATTGCAGAAAACACAAGCGTAACGGCAAAAGAGGCCTTCCAGAGCCAAGATACCGTCAACAGTATCGTCAATAGTCTCGACGAGCTTATAAGTCTCATATCGCATACCAATGAAGCGATAATTTCGCTAAATGAGAGAACCTCTGAGATTAGCACTGTCGTGAACCTCATTAAAGATATTGCCGATCAGACAAACCTCCTTGCGCTAAATGCCGCCATTGAGGCTGCGCGTGCCGGAGAGCACGGCAGAGGTTTCGCAGTCGTTGCCGATGAGGTTAGAAAGCTTGCAGAAAGAACCCAAAAGGCTACACAGGAGATCGCCATCACCATCCAGACTCTGCAGCAGGAGTCAAACGATATTCAGGGCAACTCCGAAAGGATCACCCAAATCGCTACAAACTCTCAAAATGATGTAAACAGCTTTAGAGAGTCTCTTGGAGACTTCGCCCAAGTTGCCGACCTTTCGGCAAAGGGCGCGAAATATATACGCGATTCACTACTTGGTACACTCGTCAAGGTTGACCATATTTTATTTAAATCAAATGCCTACTCAACGGTACTCAATGAAGATGCAAGCAAAGAATTCCCTGACCACAAACACTGCAGAATGGGACAGTGGTACCTAGGCATAGGACAAGAGCGCTTTGGAAATACAACTGCCTTTAAGAAAATGGATGCACCACATGCGACTGTGCATGATTCAGTGGCTAAAAACATGGTTTTTGTCAAAGAAGGCAGTGTACTCAAAGCAAATCATCCTGAGATAATCGTACAGAATTTCAGACAAATGGAAGATGCCTCCCATGAACTTTTTAAAGATCTGGATATGATGATAAAAGAGTACGAAGAAACAAGGTAAATAAACGTTATTTACCTAACATTTACTTATAATTAATATAATTCTATATCTCAATTATGTTTTTCCCCTTTCATAAGAGAGATATTTACTCCTATAAATTTTTAAAACAGTCGAGTTTTCCCCCTTTTTTACTCTCGGCTGTTTTTCCTCCAATTTTAAAATCTAATTCTCTTTTCAAAAGTGATGCCTTAGCTTCGCCTTTTAAGCAATTCAGCCCAGGTTGAAACCCCAATGCCATTGCGTTAAGCAGCTTTTTCGGAACCCGTACTTTAGTGCGGGCTTTGTGTCTTTAAAGACTAAGGCCTAGGTTAAAACCTAGGTTCCAAGAAAACATCAAGTTTTTTTC
>JAKIUX010000156.1 GCA_021647345.1 Hydrogenimonas sp. | reverse complement strand
TTAGTTGCTCTTAGGGCGGTTGAGAACACTTGGCGAAGGGAGCGCCAGAACCGAAACGCTTTGGAAATAGCTCAAGAGGCCGGAGCCCTATACGACAAGTTTGTAAGCTTCGCAGAAGATCTGGAGAAGCTCGGAAAGCAGCTCTCTACCGTACAGAAGAGTTACGACAATGCATGGAAGAAGCTTACCGACGGTCGGGGCAACATAGTCGGCAAAATAGTCAAGCTCGAGAGGCTTGGCGCGAAAGCTACAAAGAGTATGCCCAAAACTCTTTCGTCTCAGATTGAAGAGATCAAGGAGTAAAAGAGATTTTGAGCAGTTTGGCTACTGTTTTTGGCAAAATGGTATGCTCCAAGCTTTTTATCTTTTGGGTGTAGCTCTGCAAGGTGTCTGAGGGCTCTATCTTTACACACTCCTGCGCGATTATTTTGCCGCCATCAAGTGTGGAGTCTACCCAATGAACCGTGACACCGCCAACCTTCATTCCGCTTTTGAAGCTCTCTTCTATGGCGTTAGCCCCCTTGAATAGCGGAAGCAGGGAGGGGTGGAGGTTTATAGCCTTAATAGAAGATGTGAAGATTGGCGTTACAATTCGCATAAACCCTGCCATTACTACGAGGTCGGCACCGAGACTCTCTATACTCTCTACAAGCTTGGCGTCAAACTCCTCTCTGCTTGCAAACTCTCTATGATCTACAACTACCGTTTCGAGCCCATGCATCTTTGCTGCATCGATACCTTTGGCATCCGGGTTGTTGGTTATGGGCACTATCTCTGTAGCGGCTTGCGGGAAACTCTTTTTATGGAGGGTCTCTATTAGCTTCTCAAGATTACTCCCTTTTCCACTGAAAAGTACAGCCACCTTTTTTATTTCGTCAGCCAACGTATCTCCTCTATCAGATCTTCGGCTGTGGCGCTAAAGTTGGCCCCTTTATAGTTTTGGGCACACATAGCAAGAGCCAAAGAGCCGTTTATGGCCGCATTAAGCGGTGTGTACCCTTGCGCAAGCAAAGATGCTATGAGGCCGCTTAGAACATCTCCGCTTCCAGCTTGAGAGAGAATCTGAGTGCCGAGAGGGTTTACGTAGATCACGCCTTCATGAGCTATGATTGTGTTGGCCCCTTTCAAAAGAAGTATCGTTTTTGGGTAGTGTTCGCTGAAGCGTCTGGCCCAGCCAAATCGATCTTTTTGTATTTCAGCTACAGAGACATCGTCGATATTGAGAGTTTTAAGAAGCGCAGAGAACTCTTTTGGATGAGGTGTTATGACAGTTTTTGAACACTCTTTAAGCAGCTTCTCTACCCATGGAACGTAGCAAACATCGGCATCAAGAAGCGTGGGAGTGTCGCTCTCTATGATTGTAGACTCCAATATGATCGGGTCAAACTCTGCGCCGAGGCCCATTCCCATGGCCACGGCGGTGCAGTTTTGAGGAAGCTCTTTCGATTCCATGAGAGAGTAGGGTCTATTGGCTATACTCTTGTCGCTAATTAGCGTCACAAGCCCTGTACCGAACCTGAGTGCAGCCGACCCGCACAGTATAGCCGCTCCGCTCTTTTTGCCGGCCACTACACATAGATGGCCGAACTCTCCCTTGTGGGAAGATGGATTTTTGCGCATAGGCGGGGTGAAGTCGCTCTTTTCGAGGAGAAAGATATCTGTATGGTGCTCATAAACGCTTCTGCTCACTCCAAGGTCGACCACCTCTATATCTCCGGTGCAGCTTTTGGCGTAGTCACTGTAGAGCCCCTTTTTTAGAGCACCCATCGTGACGGTAAGGTCTGCCTTGAAGGCAATCGGATTTGGGTTTCCGTTTGGGTCTATTCCGCTGGGAATGTCGCAGGCGATCTTGTATCCATCCATCATATTTAAAGAGTCTACTATGTCGATTCCTTTCATATCCAGCGCCTTGCTTAACCCGTCTCCGAAGAGTGCGTCTACTATGACATCCGCGCGGCGGGGAAGTGATGAGACACTCTCTAAACCGAGATGGCGAACCCTGTTTAGCTGCAATTTCGCCATGGCCGATTTTGCTCCATAGGGGAGATATAGGTAAACATCATACTCGCCGTGCAGAAGTCTGGCCAAAGTTATGCCGTCGGCTCCGTTATTTCCCGGACCGGCAACAATAAGAACGGTTGAGTTGGGCTCTGCAACTTTTGTTACCGCGCTCTTTAGCCCATCAGCCGCATGCTCCATAAGAATATCTTCGGTAAGGTCGAACTTCTCGTAGCAGCGTTTATCTAATTCATAGCAGTCGTTGAAAATCTTTTGCATAATCTACTCCAAAGTTAAGATTTATTTAAATAAAAATATCTAAACTATGCTATAATTCCTATCCAAATTTAAATTGGAAGGAGGTGATGTCAGAATGCCTGGCATCGTCGTACGTGAAAACGAGTCGTTTGATGAGGCATACCGCCGATTCAAAAAACAGGTCGATCGTAACCTGATCGTCACTGAAGCTCGTGCAAGACGCTTTTATGAGCCAATGACAGAGAAGCGCAAAAAGCAAAAAATTGCTGCGCGCAAGAAACTGCTTAAGCGTCTTTTTATGCTGCGCAGATACGAATCTCGTCTCTAAGCGGCAGGCCCCTTGGGGCCTCTCTCTTAATGGTGCTCTGTATGTTCGGTTTTACAAGTGTCAATTCCTAAAGGTTTATAGATAGGACACCACCCAATTATTCCAGTAACCAGCGGTATTACACCAAGCCATCCTGCAACATTTCCGGTAATCATAGCAAAGCCTATTAATATAACTCCGGCAACTATTCTACTCACTCTATCTTGATCTCCCATTCTGCATGCCATATTTGAATCCTTTAAATCGATTTTAGGTATATTACCAAAAAACGATTAAGGAACGCACATGCACTTTCCCGCACCACTTAAATCGAACAGTCTAAAGATTATGCTTCTTGGAAGCGGAGAGCTTGGAAAAGAGGTAGCGATAGAGGCTCAGCGTCTCGGCATAGAGGTTATAGCCGTAGACAGGTACCCAAACGCCCCCGCTCACCAGGTGGCTCACGAAGCGCACGTTATAGATATGCAGAATGAGGATGAGGTAATCGACCTTGTAAGAAGAGTACGCCCCGACTATATCTTGCCAGAAATTGAGGCGATTAGTATAGAAGCCCTTTTCAAAGCGGAGCGAGAGGGGTTCAACGTCATTCCTAACGCCGAAGCGGTCAATAAGACGATGAATAGGAAAAATATACGCAAATTCGCGGCTGAAGAGCTTGGGCTGAAAACGAGCGCCTATAGATTCGTATCGAGTTTCGAAGAGCTCGAGGAGGCGGCTGAGGCGATAGGTTTTCCATGTGTTATAAAGCCTGTGATGAGCTCTTCCGGGCATGGTCAGAGTGTTGCTAGAAGCAGGCAGGATCTGCAAAAGAGCTGGGCGGTGGCTCAGGAGGCAAGGGGCGATGCGAGCGAATTGATAGTAGAGGAGTTTGTCGATTTCGATTACGAGATAACGCTTCTTACGGCCAGAAACGGCAAAGAGACTATCTTTTGCGAACCTATAGGCCATGAGCAAAAAGATGGGGACTACATATTTAGCTGGCAGCCCGCTTTCATGACTCCTGCAGCCAAAGAGGCCGCCGAAGCGGTTGCTCCAGGCCGGCGGCCGGCCTGAAAAGCCGCCGCATACTCCGAACGCCAAGGGTCACTTGCCGACAAGACGCAAGGCCGAAGGCCGCAGCGGATTGGCGGTCAAGTGCACCCTATTGTTGGGCTATTTTTTCTTTGTTTTTCAAGTGGTTACCCATTAATTTCCCAAGCTCAAACTGAATCCTTTCTGCCAAAAACATTTTTAATAAAGATTGATATGGAACATCTTTTTTATTAGCTAACAGTTTCAATTCATTTAAAAGATTTTCCGGCAATCTAAGCGAAATAGTCTTTA
>JAKIUX010000155.1 GCA_021647345.1 Hydrogenimonas sp. | reverse complement strand
GTTTAAATCAGCTAGACCACGACGCGGTGCAGGAGTGAGCTCAACTCTGGCAATATCACCAAGCTTCACAGGCGTGCCGCCTTTTGTTGTAACAACAAGTTCACGGATATCATCAAGGTTTTTGATATAGCCTTTGGCTTGAACCATCCACTCATAACCATTTTGTATTACAATACGGCCACCGGTGTCGTTGTTGTTTTGTTTTAATACTTTGGCGATATCTTGAATACTGAGGTTATAGCGGACAAGATTGTCGTTATTTATAGTAACTTGAAAAGTGGGAATAAATCCGCCGATAGAAGCCACTTCACTGACCCCATCGACACCCATCAGTGCGTATTTGTAGGTATAATCTTGCAGTGTACGGAGTTCGGCCAGGTTCTTCGTTTTGCTGACTAGTGCATACTCGTAAACCCAGCCTACTCCGGAAGCGTCCGGTCCCAAAGAGACCTCCACTCCCGGCGGCAGCGTACTCTGAATAGCCGCCAACTGCTCCAGTACCCGGCTTCTTCCCCAGTACAGATCGGTTCCCTCTTTGAAGATGATATATATGAGAGCATTTTCATAGGTGGAAAAGCCGCGTACAGTCTCGATATCGGCAATGGCCAGAAACTTCGAGATCAGAGGATAGGTCGCCTGATCTTCGATTATATTTGGACTCTGTCCATTCCACTTCACTTCGACGATTACCTGCGGAGGGGAGAGATCCGGCAGTGCATCAAGCGGTGTATTTTTAACGGCCCAAAAGGAGCCGACTATTATAAAAAGTGTCGCCATCAGAACAAGAAAACGGTTTTTGACACTGAAATCTATAATCTTTTCAATCATGGCCGCACCTAAAAGAGCCCGTTTATCTGGGCGTCACTATCGATCATGAAGAGTGCATTGTTGACTACCTCATCACCCTCGTTGAGGCCGGATAGTATCGCGTAGCGTTCATTATCAATAGGTTTCACACTCACCTCTACCGGTTCATATTCCCCTTCGAATTCACCCGCTTTAAATACGTACCAGCTTCCCATCTTTCTTATGACAGCGGTACGCGGCAACATAAGCATGCTCTCTTTTTCCGATTCGACAAAGAGTGTGGCGAACATTCCCGGCAGCAGACGAGCATCTTTGTTTTTTATATCCAGACGAAATGTAGCCAGTGCACTTTTTGGGTCTATCTTAGGATAGAGAAGAGGATTGGCGGCCTCAAAGCGGCCGTGAACCGCTCTAGCTTTTACCAAAAAGCTCACCCCCTTGTATAGAGCAGGAATATCCGGTTCGCTCACTTTTGCCTCTATCCAGATATTGCTTAGACCCACAATTCTAAAAAGTGGAGATTTCGCTTTAAATGCGCCTCCTTCATTTATATGTTTTTCAAACAGATATCCATTTGCAGGGGATCTTATCAGCGTATATGGATCGCTTTTTTTCCTCGCTTTCACAGCAGCAATCTCATCTTTGCCGACTCCAAGCAGCTGTAGTTTGCGTTTTGCGCTTTCGACCATTTTTGAGTTGCCGCGTCTTAGAGCATAGTTGAGTGAATTGAGATACTCCTCTTTTGCTTTGAAGACCTCAGGTGAGTAGACTTTTGCCAACACTTGACCTTTTTTCACTTTCATATATGTCGTATCGGCATAGAGTTTTACGACATATCCGCCAAATCTGGGTACCACATCTGCAACCAGACTCTCATCGGCTTTCAGCAGACCGTAAAAACGTTTTTTAAAAGTGGTTGTAATTTTTTTCGCTTTTACCGTCTGCACATTGAATAGCTGCTCAACGCTTGGTTTTTCTGATGCGATCAGAAGCAGCGGCAGCAAAAACAGAAATACTTTTTTCATAACTGTTCTCCTAAAATCGCTTCTATTTCAGCTAAAGTTATATAGTATTTTGCGCGGGCGGATATCGCTTCGGCATCCAGTCGCAGTTTCTGCTCCACGAGGTCTACAAACTTATAAAGATCGCCGCCGGCTGCGATATCAGAGCGGATGAGATCAAACATATGGTCTATTTGCGGCAGGCTCTCATTTTCTATAATGTTTACAATTTCTTGGCTGCTTTTCGCTTCGGCCAGGAGCCCCTTTACTTTGGATACCACTCTTTTTTTGGAGTCGGCCACTCTGCTTCTTTGGGCCAACAAAAGAGCTCTGCGCTCTTGAACTTCACTCTCTTCGGTACCGTATATCGGAAGCGAAAAACCTATACCGATTGAGATATAGTCTTCATATGAGCTTCTTTGGAAATATCCAAGACTCACTACAGGATCGATGCCGCTTTGAAGACGACTCAGATCGAGCCGGCGATTTTCAATCAGCTCCTTCGCCTCCTCTATCTTCACTATAGGGCTCTTTTTAGCCATCAAAATGAGATCTTTCAGCGGCGGTATATTTCTGTACGAAAGGTCCACTTCCACATCACGGACATCTCTAAAACTCAGATAGCTAAGAAGGGCAAGTATCCGCTCTTTTTGGGCTATTAGGCGTTTCAATGAGGTTTTCAGCCTCGACTTCACCAGCTCGGCCGACATAATACCCATGTGAGTATTGCCGGAGTCGCTGGATGCCGTATAGGCCTCAAATAGCTCAATATTTTGTTCTGTCAAAGCTATGGTCTGACGGGTTATCTCTATGAGCCGTTCTGTCTCCCAAAGGCGATAGGCACTCTGTTTTATTCTTGCAAACAGCATAGACTCGGCCTCCTTTAAAGAGGCAAAAAGCAGCCTTTTTGCAGTCTTTTTTATAGCCTCTTTTGTATCCCGCTTTCCAAACCAGGGGATCTTTTGCGAAAATTTTACCGATTGTGTCTGCATTCTTTCCAAAGAGCGGTTTGCAGGTTCGTCGAGCCTTATGTCGTTTATACCAAGCCCCAGCACCGGATTATCGAAATTTTTCGCTCTCTCAATTGTGTAGTCGGCTGCTGCTATACGCAACTTTATAGCTTCTATCGACGGATGTTTTGTGCGGGCCGACTCTATGAGCTCTGGAAGCGAAACGGCTTGCAGGGCTGCTGCAAGCAGAGAGAGAAAAGAGGCTGCGCATACTATATTCCTACAGATTGAAAGATGTTTTCAGGCGGTACTTTTTACCCTCTTTGGTAGTTACGAAGATATATACCTGCCATGTTCCGCCCATTGCCGCATTGAATGTGGCCTCGTAGATACCGTTGCCCAGAGATTTCGCCTTAGCTCTTGACTCCATATAGGGCATCCCCGGCATTGCAGGCATGAATATCTTAAGAGCCACTTTGGCTCCGTCGAGGGGTTTGGAGGATTTGTAGAGTTTCAGTTTTATATGGTTTGTACCGGCGGTAAGAGGTTTCTCAGAACTCAGTTTAACTTTGATGCTTTTGTGTTTGAGCGACTTCTCGTAAGCCGCAGCGTTAAGAGATGTGAATGCCAGAGCGATGCTCAGCAAAAGTGCAGATATTTTCATTTCGACTCCTTTGATATGTTTTGGTAGTGCTATTGTAAAAAAGTTGCGTGCAAAGAGTGTGGAAAAGGTTTGTGATACAATCATCTTATGAAAATATTGCTTCTTGAAGATGACACTATGATGGCGGAGCTGATTGCAGAGCATTTACAAGAGAGCGGTTACGAAGTTTTTCACTTTCTCGACGGCGAGAGTGCGGAGGATGCGACTCTTTCTGAGAAGTTCGATCTTTTGCTTCTGGATGTCAACGTACCAGGCGTCAGCGGTTTCGAACTGCTGAAGTCTTTGCGTGAGCGGAAAGAGTTCACCCCGGCGGTCTTGATAACCTCCAGAAATACAAGCAAAGATCTCAAAAAAGGGTTCGATCTGGGGTGCGACGACTATATAAAAAAGCCGTTTGAGTTCGAAGAGCTTGATGCGAGAATCTCCCATATTGTTCGTGTATACGGTCTTGAAAAGAGTGAGAGCTTCGATATGGGCGGCGGAGTTCTTTTTGA
>JAKIUX010000154.1 GCA_021647345.1 Hydrogenimonas sp. | reverse complement strand
TCCTCTTGTAATTTATCACTTTAGATACTTTGCTTCTGTAATAAGAGCTGAATCAGGGTCTATAACCGATCTTGACTCATCTACAGTCTCAATGGAGATTCATGAACCTTATGGTGTTGTGGGGCAAATAATACCATGGAATTTTCCTCTGCTTATGGCTGCTTGGAAAATTGCTCCTGCGTTAGCGGCCGGTAACTGCGTAGTATTAAAGCCAGCGGAGCAGACACCCGTTTCTATAATGGTATTGATGGAAATTATAGAAGATATTGTTCCAGCCGGCGTCATCAATATTGTAAATGGTTTTGGACCAGAAGCAGGAAAGCCACTTGCTACACATCCAAATATTAAAAAGATCGGGTTTACTGGTGAAACTACAACCGGTAGACTTATCATGCAATATGCTTCAGAGAATTTAATTCCTGTAACTTTGGAGCTTGGAGGCAAGTCTCCTAACATATTCTTTGAGAGTGTTATGGCTGAAGATGACGACTTTTTGGATAAAGCTATAGAGGGACTAGTACTATTTGCGTTCAATCAAGGTGAAGTTTGCACATGTCCTTCAAGGGCACTTATACAAGAGAGTATATATGATAGATTTATGGAGAGAGCAATTAAGAGAATTGAGGCAATAAAGATCGGTGATCCTTTTGATGATTCTACTATGATGGGAGCTCAAGCATCCAAAGATCAATATGAGAAGATATTGAACTATATCGATATTGGCAAGCAGGAGGGAGCTGAGCTTTTAACAGGCGGGGAGAGCTATGCAAATAGTATACATAGTGAAGGTTACTATATTAAACCGACTGTTTTTAAAGGGAAAAACAGTATGAGAATATTCCAAGAGGAGATATTTGGACCTGTGTTGAGTGTGACTACATTTAAAGATGAGGATGAAGCTTTATCTATAGCTAATGATACTATTTATGGCCTTGGAGCCGGCGTATGGTCAAGGGATACTCACCAGGTGCATAAGATGGCAAGAGGTATTGAAGCAGGAAGAGTTTGGGTAAATTGTTATCATATGTATCCAGCTCATGCATCATTTGGTGGGTATAAAAAGTCAGGTATAGGTAGAGAGACTCATATGATGATGCTTAACCTATATAGGCATACAAAAAATATACTGACCTCTTATGATAAAAAACCTTTAGGGTTCTTTTAAAAAATGCCTTTTAAGCGAATTGATGTAACTGAAGCTGCTGAAAAAGTTATTAAGCAGCTTCAGGGCAAACATGGGAAGTTGATTTTTCATATGAGCGGCGGATGTTGCGACGGAAGCGCACCAATGTGTTTTGAAGAAGGGGATTTTCTTATTGGATCAAGGGATATAAAGCTTGGGTCAATCTGCGGTTGCGATTTTTATATGTCTGAAGATCTGTTTGAGTATATGAAAAATACGCATATAACTATAGATATAACTGAAGGGCGGGGCTCTAGCTTTTCGCTTGAAATCCCTTTAGGGGTGAGATTCGTTGCAGTATCAAGACTATTTACTCCTGAAGAGGAGAGTGATCTTGAGCCAATAGTGCATAATAGTTAGAACCTTTTGATTGATATCTGCCACTATTAAAACTTACTTTCACTATAATGTCGAGAAAAATTATTTAGAGGGAATAGTTTGGGAAAAAAGATTGCATCGGCAAGGATTACTACAGAGAGTTCCAGGCTTTTAAAAGAGCTTAATGACTCATTGCCTTTTGATAGGGAGCTTTACAGAGAAGATATCGAAGGCTCCAAAGCGCACGCTTTTATGCTAAAAGAGCAGGGAATAATCAGCAAAGAGGATTACAAAAAGATTGTATCGGGGTTAGATAGGGTAAAAGATGAGATAGAGAAGGGAATCTTCTCTCTCGATGGTGATGATGAAGATATTCATATGGCTGTAGAGAGGCGTCTTACGGAGATTGTCGGGGATGCCGGAAAGAGACTCCATACTGCGAGAAGCAGGAATGACCAGGTCGCCACCGATTTTAGGCTATATGTGCAAAATAGAAACAGAGAGTTGGCAAATCTGTTGCTTAATCTTATCGAGTCGTTTCTTCAAAAAGCAGCCAAATATCATAATATTCTGCTTCCAGGGATGACACATCTTCAGCATGCTCAGCCTATAAATTTAGGTTACCACTTGATGGCGTATGCGTCGATGTTCAAAAGAGATTATGAGAGGTTCGTTGACTCATATAGAAGAAATAACCTTTCACCTCTCGGTTGTGCCGCTCTTGCAGGTACGCCGCACCCGATCGATCGCACTATTACCGCTAAAATTCTTGGATTTGACAAACCGACTCTCAACTGCCTTGACACTGTAAGCGACAGAGACTTCGCTCTGGAGATACTCTTCAACATAGCTACTATGATGATGCACATAAGCCGCCTTAGCGAAGAGTTGATTCTTTGGAGTACCAGCGAGTTTGGCTTCATAAAACTCTCTGACAAGCATGCTACCGGAAGTTCCATAATGCCTCAGAAGAAGAATCCGGATATTCCGGAACTGCTAAGAGGTAAAACGGGGCGCACCTACGGCAATCTTGTCTCATTGCTAACAGTTATGAAGGGGCTCCCTCTAGCATACAACAAAGATACTCAAGAGGATAAAGAGGGGGTCTTCGATAGCGTTAGAACGGCCGAACTCTCCTTGAAAGTGCTGAAGGAGATGGTAGATGAGATGCAGGTAGATAGCGAAGCTATGGAGAGAGCCTGTAATGTAGGCCATTTGAGTGCCACCGATCTTGCGGACTATCTTGTAAAAGAGGCTGCTCTTCCTTTTAGGGATGCTTACCACATAGTTGGAGATGTCGTGAATTATGCGGAAAAGATTGGTAAGGATATATCTGAGCTATCGCCAAAAGAGCTGAAAGAGATAGATGAACGGATAGATGAA
This sequence comes from Hydrogenimonas sp., assembly GCA_021647345.1. GTDB lineage: Bacteria > Campylobacterota > Campylobacteria > Campylobacterales > Hydrogenimonadaceae > Hydrogenimonas. The sequence goes on along the minus strand of JAKIUX010000154.1, from coordinate 1,079 downwards.
GGGGCCGCTGCCGTTTTGGACAATAGAAGGTCTATGGAGGCGAGATCCTCCGAAGGGGGAACCTCATCTTCAAGAACCCTCGAGCAGATAGAAGAGCTTCGTAGGTGGCTAAAAGAGGCTAAGAAAAGCCTCTAAAACAGATATATCGCTCTGCTATATACTCTTGTGGGTCTCATCTTTTGTAAGATGGGTCCACTTCAATTTTGCGCCTCCGAGAAGATGAAAGTGCAAATGAGGTACCTCCTGTCCGCCATCTTTTCCATTGTTCGTAACCAGCCTATAACCTGTTTCGTCAAGACACATCTCTTTTGCCACCTTTTGGATAAAAGTTGTCATTTTAGCCATCAGTTCAGGCGATACGGATTGGAAATTTTCAATATGTACTTTCGGGATTATCAAAATATGTACAGGAGCTATTGGGTTTATATCGTGGAATGAAAGAAACTCATCATCTTCCAGGATTTTATTTGAAGGTATCTCACCCTTTACTATTTTACAGAATATACACATTTTTGATCTCCTTCCGGCTGTTTGTAAGATTATACCAAAATAGTGCCGTCAGCGTATTGTAATGAACTTTATAATACAATCGCTCAAATTTGAAGAGTATAATCTATTTCAAGGATGCAGTTTGGAGCATTGGATAGAAAAAATAGCCGAGGCATCTTCTCTCGAAGAGCTTGAAGAGCTTAGGGTTTTGATATTTGGTAAAAAGGGGGAGATGGCCAAAGCTTTCGCTGGAATGAAGAGCCTCTCCGCCGAAGAGAAGCCGAAAGTTGCGAAAGAGTTGAATCTTCTCAAACAGAAATTGATGGAGGCTTATGAGGCTAAAAGAGGCGAGCTTGAAGAGGCGGAGCTAAACAGGCGTCTGAAGAGGGAAGCGATAGATGTTTCGTTATACACTCCGGCACCCCGAAGCGGTGCGCTTCACCCTGTGACGCATACGATGGACAGAATCATAGAGTACTTCACCGACCTGAATTTTGCGGTAGAGACAGGACCGTTGGTGGAGGATGAGTTTCACAACTTCGAAGCTCTCAATCTTCCCGACTACCATCCGGCTAGAGACATTCAGGATA
>JAKIUX010000153.1 GCA_021647345.1 Hydrogenimonas sp. | reverse complement strand
AGTAGCTTTCAAAAAGGTCTCCAAAGATAGAAGCGACGGAGACCCCGAGCGAAATAATCAGCGCCTGAGGCCAATCAACAAGAGAGCTTCCCACAAAGAAGCCGGCGAATGTTGCTATGACCACTCCGCCCACAACACCCTCCATAGTCTTATTGGGGGAGGTTTCGCAAAAGGGGCGCTTCCCTGCAAGTTTCCCCGTAAAGTATGCGCCAATATCGGTTAGCGCCACAATCACCAAAAGCCAAAAGAGCGCGTTTACACCAAAGTCGGCATAGAGCGCCAGCAGAAAGAGAAAAGATGCTACAGGGTATAGAAAAGGCAAAAAGAGGCGCTTGTCAAAATTACGGGTATATGCCAGAATGGATGCGAAGATGACGGCAATTAGAAAAAAGAGATCGTCGGGGTTGGGGTATATTAGGGCGAGAATCCATATCGCCAGCGCATACGCATACATCTGGTTGTTGTCGACCTTAAAGAGGCGCATAGCCTCGTAGAAGGAGAATAGATAGACGACCCCCAAAAAGAGCCATATGATGAAAAAGTTGTCTATAAGCCCTATGAGAACTACCACGCCGACCAAAACGGCGCCGGTAAAAAAGCGGGTTTTGTTCTCTTTGACTATGGAGAGTAGCGACATAAAACACCCTTGCAAATACAGTATCTTTAAAAGTATATCCGATTACTGATTAAACGTGAATATCTATGCGGGGATTTCCCTCGTCATCTATCATAAAACTCTTATCTTTGCTCTTGGAACTCTTCTTAGCCGGCCGTTCACGCTTCTGCTCCCGCTCCTGAGCCTCCTGCCTTGTGTGCTCTCTTTCAGGGTCTATCTCCATCGTCTCCTCGGCCGGTCTTGTCTCCTCTATGCTCTTCTCCTTCTCGTTCACTATCGCCTGGGCTGCGGCGTTTTGCACATCATATCTGTTAAACTGCATATTAGCAACAGCTGATGCTACATTCATATTCTGGTTTACGAAGATTATATTGGTCAAGGGGGAGATAGCCATCTTAACTCCTTTGGCCCGTTTCGAACCCTTTTTTCACGGCATACTCAATCTTTTCTAACCTTTATAGTATCATAATTTGTATAAGTTACGTGCGCCCCTCTCTCGATTTTAACATTTCGCCTATGGGTAAAATCGACCAGATAGTCGCCTGGTTGAGTCACGCTTGTCTCTACGCATATCTTTGCGGCTTTGTAGATCAGGTCTCTGGGCAGCTCCTTTTTTGAGCCACTCTGAATTATACAGTGAGATGACGGAATATCTTTTAGATGAAGCCACATGTCGCCTGCCCTGGCGTTTTTCAACACCCATACATTCTCTCTCTCGTTGCGCCCCACCAAAACTCTATACTCCCCAACCTGAAAAACTTCACACTGAACTTTTTGCTCTCTCTTTCGATGCCTCTGTTTTGGGGGAAAGAGAAGAGATATCTGCTCTTCGCTATTTGCGCTTTTAAGGTTTTCAAGGAGCTTTTCGTAAAAAGAGATTCTCGACTTTAGATTCTCCTCTTCGATATGGAGGTTTCTGGCTTTCGATGCCGCTCTTTTGGCCAGAGAGTAGAAGTGCTCTCCTGCCCTTTTCGAGTTTGGCAAAGAAGGAAGCTCAATTATGACAGGCTCTCCTTTAAAGTCGATAGCCTCAAGCCTGGTGTCGTAGGGCTTGATTCTATTCAGATTCGCCAAAACGATCGCACCGTAGCTCTCAAGCCTTTGGGCCCTCTTTTGCAGAGCCTCTCTCTGCGGAAGAGAGTCGAGCTCTTTTTTAAGCCTTTCAATCTTTTTTAGAAGGTCTCTTTCGTGGCGCCTCTTCATATCGGCCAAACGCTCAAATCGCCGCTTTTTGCCTCTACTCTTCAGATACTCCTCTACATCTTCGACAACACCCTTTTGCGGCTCAGATTTTAGGGGCGGAAGCGGCTTGAGCTTCACGCCGGGTTTGACAACTCTGTAGCTCGAATCGCTATCTATGTGGCGCAGAGCCTCCACGACAACCCCCTCTTCATCCAGAATGATAGCGTTGGTGTGACGTCCGGTAAACTCAAGCCTCAAGATAGTAACGGTCGCTTTATAAGCCCCCTGCTGTACCGCTTTAATCTCCAAAACCTTGTCATGCCCTACAGTTGATATATCTTCAACCATCGCTCCGAAGAACCTCTTTTTAAGCACACTGTCAAAGGGGGCATGGTAGGATCGAAGGGAGCTCTCTGCAGCGGCGTCAAATATCTCGCTTTTGCCTCTTGAGAGGTCAAAGCCGACGGCAATGCCCCTCTCAAACTCCGCTCTCAGCACATTGTCCGCTACTCTAAATATCGATCTAATCCGTTTGAAGCCGCCTAAGTAGCGGGCTATCGATTCAAGCTCATAATATTTCATATTTAGATTTTATCAGATTATTTGCCCTATTTTGATATAATCGCGCCAATTTGTGCACCGGAAGGATTTTTTATGGGACAGACCATAACCGAGAAGATTTTCAGCGACCATGTCGGCAGAGAGGTCAAAGCGGGCGAGATAGTACGCTGCCCCATAGATATGGTCATAGGAAACGACATAACTACGCCTATATCGATCAGAGCGTTTGAGGAGAGCGGCGCCAAGGAGCTTGCAAACCCGGACGGATTCAGCATAGTGATGGACCACTTCATTCCAGCCAAAGATATCGCCAGTGCCAACCAGGCAAAGATCAGCCGCGAGTTTGCGTACAAGCATAACCTGAAGCACTTCTTCGACGAGAAAGATATGGGCATAGAGCACGCTCTATTGCCGGAAAAGGGACTTGTGGTTCCAGGCGACGTCATCATCGGCGCCGACAGCCACACCTGTACCCACGGCGCTCTGGGCGCTTTTAGCACCGGCATGGGCTCAACAGACCTTGCTTTTGCGATGATAACAGGCGGCAACTGGTTCAAAGTGCCCCAAACGATCAAAGTGGTTTTCAGCGGAAAGCCGGGCGAACATATATACGGCAAAGATCTTATTTTGGAGCTTATCCGTATGATCGGAGTCGACGGAGCGCTCTATAAAGCGCTTGAGTTTACGGGAGATACGATAGAGTATCTAAGCATGGATGATCGCTTCAGCCTTTGCAATATGGCCATAGAAGCCGGTGCAAAAAGCGGCATAATAGCGTGCGATGATGTCACCAAGGCATTCCTTGCCGACAAAGAGCTCGCAAGAGAGCCGAAATTTTTCTATTCCGACGAAGATGCCGACTACTGTCAAGTGATCGAGATAGATGTATCGTCGCTGGAGCCGGTTATAGCCTATCCCCACCTTCCAAGCAACGGAAAACCGATAGGCCAAGCCGTCGCCGACGATTTAAAGGTAGACCAAGTTTTCATAGGAAGCTGTACCAACGGGCGCCTAAGCGATATCAAAATAGCGGCTGAAATTGTAAAAGGGAAGCGAGTAGCGCGCCATACGAGAATGATCGTAACACCTGCTACGCAAAAGATACTCAAAGCTGCCGAAAAAGCGGGCTACATCGACACCCTTATTGATGCCGGAGCTGTTGTCTCCAACCCTACCTGCGGAGCCTGCCTCGGCGGGTATATGGGTATTTTGGGCGATAATGAGCGCTGCATATCCACTACCAACCGCAACTTTGTAGGCAGAATGGGAGCAAGAAGCAGCGAGATATACCTTGCAAATTCTGCCGTCGCTGCCGCATCGGCCATAGCGGGCAAAATTGTTGATCCTCGAAATATCTAATAGATACTACTCGGCGGCACCAGCCGCCTTTTAAGCATTTTTAAAAATCTCTAGCTACAACTATTTGCAACTGATTACCGCAAATTTGATAGACTCTTAAAAAAAATTTTCCTTAGTCCGATACTACATCTGATACAATTTTTCTAAACAAAAAGGTTTTTCCATGAAAAAAGAGCTTATCGAAGAGATTGAGCATATACCAATGCTCCCGGAGTCGATCGCAGAAATAGAGAGAGTCTACTCCGACAAAGAGGCATCTGTAGCCGCTATGGCCAAAGCGATAGAG
>JAKIUX010000152.1 GCA_021647345.1 Hydrogenimonas sp. | reverse complement strand
GCAAAAGGGTAAGAGTTGAAAATTTCACTCATCATAACCACATACAATCGCCCCGATGCTTTGAAACTTGTCTTAAAGAGCGCTACTTTGCAAAAAAGAACTCCTGATGAGATAGTCATAGCCGATGACGGAAGCACAAAAGAGACTAAAAAACTAATAGAGAGTATGGGCAAGAATAGCCCTGTGCCTATTCTACACGCATGGCAGGAAGACAGTGGTTTTAGAGCCGCTATGGCAAGAAACAGAGCCATTGCACTAAGCAGCGGGGAGTATATAGTGATGATAGATGGCGATATGGTTTTGCATCCAAGCTTTATAGAAGATCACCTATCGGCGGCTGAGCCTGGATGTTTCGTTCAAGGCGGCAGAGTCTTGCTTGATGAAAACGCGACCAAAGAGGCCATTAGTAGCGGCAAAATCGATTTTAGCATCTTCTCTAAAGGAATCGACAATAGGAAAAATATGATCCGCTGCAACCTTTTAAAAAGCCTTTTTAGTTCAAAAAATCGCTCTTTAAAAGGGGTTAGAACCTGCAATTTCGCTCTCTGGCGCAGCGACATCTTAAGAGCAAACGGCTTTGACAACAGCTTCGTAGGCTGGGGGCGCGAAGATAGCGAGTTTGCAGCGCGCCTGCTAAATGGCGCTCTTTTGCGCAAAAACCTCAAATTTGCCGCCATAGCCTACCACCTTTACCATAAAGAGAGCGAAAGAGCCGGCCTGCCCAAAAACGACGATATACTGCGCCGCACTATCGAAGAGAAGAGGAGCAGGTGCGAAGATGGGATAGATAGATTTATAGAGGAGCCACAATGAGAGTGAGCGGTTTTACATTTCTTAGAAACGGGCAGATACTCGGCTATCCGTTCGCAGAGTCTATAAAGTCGATCCTGCCGATAGTTGACGAGTTTATCGTAGCTCTTGGCCCATGCGAAGATGAGACGGAAAAAATGCTAAGAAATATTGGCGACAAGAAGATCCGCATCATCCACACGCAGTGGAACGAGACAATGAGAGACAGAGGCTACGTCTACGGTCAGCAGAAGATGATAGCGCAGTTTAACTGCACGGGAGATTGGGCCTTCTATCTTGAGGCGGATGAAGTTGTTCATGAAGATGACCTGCAAAAGATTGTCGATGCGATGAAGCGATACAAGGATGACAAGAGAGTGGAGGCGCTTCTATTTGACTATATTCACTTCTACGGCAATAAAAACAGTTACCTCGACTCGCCGGGATGGTACAGAAGGGCTCCTCGCATCATAAAAAACTCCGTAAGAAGCTACGCTCCAGACGGGCTCTTCTGGCTCGTTTTAGAGAGCAATAAGATAGGCCGCTACCCCTATGCCGCATTGAGCGGAGCTAAAATGTACCACTACGGATGGGTAAGAAGCGAAGAGCAAATGAATCTAAAGAGCAAAAAGGTGCAGAAGTACTGGAACAAGAGCTACGCACCCATAGACTACTCAAATATCGACCAATCGATCATAAAAGAGTTTAAGGGAAGCCATCCAAAAGTAGTGCAAGAGTGGCTGCCCAAAGCCGAAGGGCTCTTCCAGGCCGATTTAAACCATACCCTCACAAAAAGAGAAAAAAAGCACCGCTTAATGAAAAAGCTCGAAGATCTTTTCGGATTAGAGCTTAGCAAAAAGCACTATAGACTCGTAAAATGAAGATTCTAGTAGAGCTTCCTACATGGCTTGGAGACGCAGTTATGGCCACACCGGCACTAGAGAGCCTCTTTTTGGCATACCCGGAGGCAAAAATAACGCTCTTTGGCTCCTACGCCGCCACAGAGGCTCTAAAAGCGCATCCAAGAGTTGTAAAAGTTGTTGTAGACAAGAGTAAAGATAGGGGCTTCAGGGCTCTTAATATCTACAAAACAGCCAAAGGGCTCGGCAGCTTCGATCTGGCAATTAGCTTTAGAAGCCACATCTACTCAAAACTGTTGCTATTTTTTACCGGCTCAGACAAGAGGTATGCATATAAAAAAGAGAAGATCGCAAGCAGGCATCAGGTATTGAGATATCAAGATTTCATAAATAGCGTAACAAAGCGCAAAGATTGCCCAGGACCTCTTAAGCTGTATCACCAAAACAAGGTGCTCGATCGCCCAACTCTTGGAATAAATCCGGGAGCAACGTACGGAAGCGCAAAGAGGTGGTACCCCGAAAAGTTTGCCGAAGTTGCGGCAGCTTTTGCCGATCGGTTCGATATTGTAATATTTGGCGGCCCATCAGAGAGGAATATCGCGAACGAAATAGAGACGGTACTTAAAAAAAGAGGTGTAGAGAATATATCAAATTTAGCCGGCAAAACCGATATAGCGCAGCTCTGCTCGCTTATTGGAGGGCTCGACCTTTTTATAACGGGCGACAGCGGCCCCATGCATATAGCCGCCGCCTACAAAATCCCCACCGTAGCAATATTCGGGCCAACAAAGCATGACGAGACATCCCAGTGGATGAATGAAAAAAGCTTGATTGTGCGCCATGACATTGAGTGCGCTCCCTGCATGAAGCGCACCTGTCCTCTCAAAACTCACGAATGTATGAAGAGCATAGAGGCAAAAGAGGTTATATATGCGGCTAAGCGACTACTTTCTTAACTATCTATATTCGTTATCTATGAGCTGGCAGAGTATATGGCCTATTAGAATATGCATCTCCTGAATCCTGGCGGTATCGTCCGAAGGAACGATGATGTTAAGGTCGCACACATCGTTCATCTTTCCGCCGCCTTTGCCGCTCAATCCAACGGCGCGACACCCCAATTCTTTGGCCTTTTGCATGGCATAGATGACATTGGCACTGTTGCCGCTTGTTGATATGCCTATTAGAAGATCGCCCTTTTGCGCCAGCGCCTCCACCTGTCTGGAGAAAACATGCTCATACCCATAGTCGTTTCCTATCGCAGTCAGCGCCGACGTATCAGTGGTCAACGCAATAGCGGGCAGACCGCGCCGCTCGATCTTGTAGCGGCCCGTCAGCTCCGCAGCTATATGCTGCGCATCCGCCGCGCTTCCGCCGTTTCCGCATAGCAGTATCTTGTTTCCTGCCTCTAAAGTCTCTGTGGCTATAACACCAAGAGAGTATATGAAGTATTGCAAACCCTCTATGACAGACTCTAGTGTCTTTTTGTGAGACTCAAGCTCTCTCTCTATTACCGTTAGCATTACTCTCCTTAGAAATAGAATCTAACGCCGACATACCATCCGTCGTTGAAATCTTCTCTACCGTTTTCATACTTAAGGTCGATATTTCTGTATCCGCCATATATGGAGGCGTTCGGAATGACTTGAGACTCGATACCTATTCTATAAGCGCTGTAGCCGTCGCCGTCGGCAAAAACCAAAGGATCCGGAGCGGCGTACAAAGAGGCATTTAAAGATACGGGCCATGCCACCGGCACATGATACTTTACGGTCAATCCGATAGGCACGGCTACGTAGTTGTCTGAAAAAGATGCCATAAGGCCTATGCCAAAGCGTAACCTGGTCAAAGTGCCGACCGTCCCTGTAGCAAGATATCCGACTTCGCCAAGATGCTTGTTTCCGGTACGGCTCTCGCCGCTATATAGGTAGCGCGCATGCAGGTAGTTGCGGCTACTTCTGCCGTCGTAAGCAAAATTCTGACCTGTCTCAAGCCTTCCGGCGATCTCAATGTCGTCTGAGTTTAGATTTAACTCGGCACTGTTTTGCGCCATAAGAGGCAGAGCGGCCGCAAAAGCTGTAAGTAGATATTTTTTTAGCATTTACTCTCCTTTTTTTCAATCTTTTCTATGATTTTTGTCGTACTCTTTCCATCAATGAAGTCGACTAGTCTCACCTCTTTGGCGATATCGCTGCCGACCACCTCTTTTCCTCGATAATCGGCACCCTTGACCAAAATATCCGGACGCACTCTTTGTATAAGCTCATAAGGGGTATCTTCTTCAAAAATCACCACATAATCGACCGCTTCAAGACTTGCTAAGATATAGGCGCGATCAAACTGGGGATTGATGGGGC
>JAKIUX010000151.1 GCA_021647345.1 Hydrogenimonas sp. | reverse complement strand
TGCAAGGCCGCAACGGCAAAAAATATGACAAAGACAAGCACCTGCACGATTCTGCCTTCAGACAAAGAGGCAAAGATGTTCGCAGGCACGAAAGAGAGCAGTAGCGCCGAAATGGAGTGCTCTTTAGGCGGAGCGACCTCCGCCGATCCTGCGAGCTGATGCGCGCTTCCGGGCTCTATGATGTTAACTACCAAAAGGCCCGCCGTAACCGCTAAAGCAGTAGTCATAAAGTAGTACCCGAAGGCTTTCAGGCCGAGATTTTTTAGAGCCTCTCCGCTTCCTAAAGAGACGATCGCCACAAAAACCGAAGCGAAAACGAGCGGTACAATTAGCATCTTAAGAAGCATCAAAAACAGATCGCCCATCCATTTAAGAGATAGCATAGCCTCAGGCAGCCATACGCCTGCTGCGATGCCCGCAAATATTGCGACAAGCGTAAGTGTCTCCGTAGATAGATATCTTCTCATTCTCTCCCCCCTATTTTTGGTAGCTGCCAACCCTTTTTGTATGCTACGAGCCTTAGCGTAAGTGCTGCAGCGAATATGACGGCTAACGTTGCATTTCCCATGCAGCCGGCTCTGTCGCAGAGGTATACGGCGGCACCTATTAGTAGTGCGATTGTACCGTAAAAGTCGCTTGTAAGCACCATAGGCACTTCATTTACCATCATATCTCTAAGCATTCCGCCTCCCACTGCGGTTATGAATGCCAGCAGCATAACGCCGAAGATGTTGAAGTGCGACTCGACGGCTACCATAGCACCGGTTATAGCAAATGCGACCAATCCTATGCTATCGGCGAGAATGAAGATAGAGTATCTTTCGGGTCTTCTCTTTTTATGTATACCAAAGGAGAGCGCGAGGATTACTCCTATAGTTACGCAAATTAGAACGAAACTATCTGTAAAGGCTACAGGCGTGCGGCCCACTATGGCGTCTCTTACTATCCCGCCGCCAAGAGCTGTCATGAAAGCTGCCACAAGGAGCCCAAGAATATCGAGCCCCTTTCTGACTCCCATAAGATAGCCGCTTATGCTAAAGCTGATTAGCCCCAAAGCGTCCGCTACGGCAAAGAGTGTCATGAGATGAGGTTTATATAGTCGTTTTTGAACTCTACATAGCGACTTGCGGAGGCGTATAGCTCCTCTACCTCTTTGTCTGTGAGCTCTCTGACCGCTTTGGCGGGAGAGCCTATGATTAAGCTTCTTGGAGGAAACTTTTTGCCGCCGGTAACTAAGGCTCCGGCTCCTACTATAGACTCTTTTCCTATGAGCGCACCGTCTAGAATCGTCGAATTCATTCCGATCAGGCAGCTATCTTCTATTGTGCATCCATGCAGCATCACTCTGTGGCCGATTGTGACGTCGCTTCCTATGATTGTCGGGTAGCCGTCGCTCATATCCTCTTTTTTGTAGTGGGTAACATGAATCATTGTAAGATCTTGAATATTTGTTCTATCGCCTATGCGTATCTTGTGCACATCGCCGCGTATAACGCAGCCGAACCATATTGAGCACTCTTTGCCAGTTACTACATTTCCTACTATCGTAGCGTCGGGGGCTACCCAGCTATTTTCTCCAAACTTTGGAAACCAATCTTTGTATCTTAGAAGCATGAAGCGCCTTTAAAACTTTTTTGGGTGATTATACTATGAATGAAGTGAGAAGAAGTTATAGGTTAAGCTCTTTTAAAATCTTTAGCAGAGCGGAGGCTTTTAAATTTAGTCGTTGCTTATGGTCAATCGTATGCTGTGAAAAAAGGAAGGAAGCAAGGCTTCTATACTTTAATTCAACATTCAAACATCAAACATTATAAATCAAAGCTGCTTTATCTTGTTGATCTCATCTCGTAGCCTTGCAGCCTCTTCGAACTCAAGTTTTTTCGCCGCCTCTTTCATCTTGAGAGTAAGCTCCTTTACTAACTTTTGGCGCTCTCTTGCAGGCATTCTTTCGACTCTGCTCCTCTTTTCATATAGTATGCCGTGATCTTCCACCTTTAGATTCTCATCAAGCCTTCTTCCGACCGATTTTGGGGTAATTCCGTGCTTTTGGTTGTACTCTTTTTGTCTCTTTCGCCTGCTTAGAGTCGTATCGATAGCTCTTTTCATAGAGTCGGTCATCTTTTGAGCATACATCAGCACTCGCCCGTTGAGGTTTCTTGCAGCCCTTCCCATTGTCTGAATCAGTGCCGTTTCAGAGCGCAAGAACCCCTCTTTGTCGGCATCCAAAATAGCGACAAGGCTCACTTCAGGCAGGTCGAGCCCCTCTCTTAAAAGGTTTATACCGACAAGCACATCAAACTCGCCTCGCCTTAACGCTCTTATAATCTGGTTTCGCTCTATGGCGTCTATATCTGAGTGCATATATTTAACTTTTAGTCCAAGATCGTTGTAGTAGGTTGTCAACTCTTCGGCCATCTTTTTGGTAAGAACCGTAACAAGAACCCTCTCGCCTCTTTCGACAACCTTCTTGATCTCATCATATAGATGCTCCACCTGGTACTTACTGTCGACCACCTCAACTTCAGGGTCAAGAAGTCCGGTAGGGCGTATGATCTGCTCGGCTACGACCGCACTTAGTTTCATCTCAAGCTCTGCCGGCGTAGCGGATACAAAGAGGTAATGCGGGGCTTTCTCTATAAACTCCTCAAACTTCAACGGGCGATTATCAAGTGCGCTTGGCAGCCTAAAGCCGTACTCTACCAACACCTCTTTTCTGCTTCTATCTCCGGCGTACATTCCTCTAAACTGGGGTAGACTAACATGACTTTCGTCTACTATTATTAGATAGGGTCTATTTTTTATCTCGAAGTAGTCAAGCAGCGAGTATGGCGTCTCGCCGGGCTTTTTGCCGGTAAGATGTCTTGCGTAGTTCTCTACTCCTTTGCACATTCCCGTAGTCTCTAACATCTCAAGATCAAACTCTGTTCTCTGCTTTAGGCGCTGATACTCTACCATCTTACCCTCTTTTTTGAACCAAGCCAGCCTTTCGGCAAGCTCCTCTTCGATGCTTTTTATCGCTTCAGATAGCTTTTGAGCGCCTACGATGAAGTTGCTCGCAGCGTATATTGTAGTTGTTTTAAGATCTGCCGTTTTTCTGTTGGTGAGGGGGTCGAATGTGTAGAGCGACTCTATTTCGTCTGCGAAGAACTCCACCCTAAGAGCCTCATCTTCGCTATATGCAGGGTAGATGTCTACAACATCTCCGTTAAGCCTGAAGTCTCCTCTGTCGAAGAAGTTGTCGTTTCGTTTGTACCCCATCTCTACAAGCTTAAGCAGCAGAGCTCTTTGCTCTATCTCATCGCCTATTTCAAGCTTTTGAACCATCTTTTTATACTCTATCGGGTTACCGAGACCGTAGTTTGCCGAAACGGAGGCTACAACTATAACGTCGTCGTAGGTAAGCAGACTAGCTGTGGCGCTTAGCCTGAGTCTTTCAAGCTCCTCGTTTATGGAGCTATCTTTCTCTATGAAAAGGTCTTGTCTCGGTATGTAGGCTTCAGGCTGGTAGTAGTCGTAGTAGCTTATGAAATACTCTACATGGTTATTTGGAAAAAAGCCCTTAAATTCGCTGTAAAGCTGCGCCGCCAAGGTTTTGTTGTGGGTCATTATGAGTGTTGGCATCTGCAGTTTTTGTATAATTTGCGCCATTGTGAAGGATTTGCCGCTGCCTGTAACACCAAGAAGCGTCTGGTAGCGGTTTTTCGCTCCTATTGAGTTGGTAAGCAGGTTAATGGCTTCCGGCTGATCGCCCGACGGTTTAAAGTCGCTTTTTAGTTCGAAAAGCAAGATACTCCTTTTTTGCTCGAGATCAAGCTAAATTAGTCTATAATTATACCAGCCATACAATGAACGCAAGGATTCGCATGGAGAATGTACCTGTTATAGATAGACTTTCGGAGAAGATAGATGAGGCAGTGGGGCGCTTAAAGCGTCTTGAAGAGGAGAATAGCAGGCTAAGGAACGAACGGGTTTCGGCAAAGGCACAGAGCGAGGCGAAAGATGCCCAGAGAGAGAAGCTGAACGAAGAG
>JAKIUX010000150.1 GCA_021647345.1 Hydrogenimonas sp. | reverse complement strand
CTTATAATCTCCTTGTCGTTTATAAATACGATTGTGTTTAATGTTGAATTGTGCCCTACGAGACGAAACTTCATCTCTTTGGTCGAGTTATCGTAGATTCCTATGTCGTTCTCTTCATTTATCTGAAATGCACTTAGAGTCGCATCTTTATTGAGAGCGCCGGCATATACAAGAAAATCGGTAGTATATATGGTCATAGAGCCGGAAGGGAGTCGATAGAGAACAGCTCTTCTATCTTGGCCGCAGGCGAGAACATGCTCATTTTTGTAATCTACCTTGAAGACGTTGTCTTTATTGCCGCCTTCAAATTTTTTTAGAAGTTTGCCGCTTTTTACGTCGTTTATGTAGACTATACCGGATTCGCATGAGCTGGCAACTTTGGTGTGATCCTCGTTTAGCTGAAAGTCTGAGAAGACCGATAGACTCAATTTGACTTTGTAGACTATTTTGCCCGATGAGATCTCGTAAAGAATGAGATCATCGCTCATAGTGGCGATTAGAAGATGGTCTTCGTCGACAAACCGAACTTCGCGCATAGTGATATGAGCCTTTTTGTCGATAAGATGCTTTAGCCTATTTTTCTCACGAATATAGAGTATTCTCTCGCCCCCCTCATCCTGAACCATAATGACAACTCTATTTCCGCTTCTGCTCACATCTACTCCGAAAACCTTCGGATCTATCTCATCACCCATGAAGTCGTGGATCTTCTCAAATTTTACCTCATAAACAGGCTCTCTCTTTTTCCAATCGTAAACCTCAAGCTTTCCTGCATCTGTCGCAGCATAGAGTTTACTATCTTTTACGACAATTTCAACGACATTGCCCTCTACCTCTATCGTATACATCGGTTTTACAGCTACAGATGCGAAAGAGATTGCAGCAGAAATAAAAAATAGCAAGAGAGACTTAATCATTATTTATTTCCTTATACTCGCTTATGATGTTTCTATTTTAATTGCCTCTGTAGGGCATACCGATATGCACCATCCGCAAGCGGTACATTTTTGAGACTCAATTTCAGGTCTGAACAATCCTAAAAAATTTATGGCATCTTCTAAGCATGGATCTTTGCAGCTGCTGCATATGCTTTGGTGCCAAGCCATACACCTTAGTATATCTATTTCGACTGAAGCATCAATGAAGTTCAAAGACCTATCGCTAAGTACCCCGGCTTTGCAAGCATCAAGGCAGGCGCTGCAAAAGGTACACCCTCTCTTTTGAAGAAGCAGCCTCGGTGTTCCATCTTCGCCTATCTCTATTATATCCTCTTCACACACTCCGGCACACGACTTCTCTTCACAATCTGGACAGAGTCTGGAAAAAAGATCTTTTTCGGCGTTGTAAGGGGGACGGATAGGAGAGTTACTCTCTTTTTTGCCTCCCCTCAAAGCCGAGGAGAGAGAGGTGAATATACCTCTTCTCTCTTCGTCCACCATCTTACTTGACACCTTCATTCAGTGTATCAATTAGGTTGGATCGGCTCTTTTCGTCCGGATTTCTGAAATCTGGCTCGAATGTGTTCTTCACAAGCGTAGGAACATTTGCCTGAGGAACGTGGCACTGAGAGCAGTTGAATCTCTGCTCTGCCAGGTGATCGAGCATCTTCTGTGTTCTAAAGTCCATGAAGTGTGTCTTTGGAATAGGTGTAGCTCCTACACTTTTTGCCACATCCGGCATATGGCATCCAAGACAAGCGTTATTATCTTTCTTGATCGGAAGCAGTCCGTCAACGCTATGAGGAATCAGCGGTGGAGCGTTTTCGTAAGATCGTTGAAACTTCTTAGCCGCTCCGGGCGCTGCGGATGTGTACTGCGCTTTTACGGGAGCAGTTGTCTGCTCGCTATATAGGTTCTCTTTTCGAAGCCCAAGCTCCTCTTCCGTCACTATCGGTGCGGCTGCAGAGTTGAGCTCCTGCTCATCCATCTGTACAGCACTCTCGCTCGCTTTGTTAGCACAGGCGCTCATACCCAGTACCAATGCGGCTGAAAGCGCCATTAGAATCATCTTTTTCATCTGTTATCTCCTTTGGATTCGTTTGTTGCAAAATCTCGTATACTAAACCCGAGAGCGTCATCGTCGCACACCTCTATGCAGCGTGCACAGTTGACGCACTCTCCCATGTTGACCGTTGTGCTCCTCTTTCCAATCATGAATAGAACTTCGCTCTCGGGGCACACCTCTTTGCACTTCATGCAGAGTGTACAATTTGGCTGGTTGTGGCGTACTCTGATGAGGCTGAAACGCCCTATAAGAGAGTAGAATCCGCCAAGCGGACATATATGGCCGCACCAGCCGTTTTTGACCCCGAAGAGATCGAAAAGAAATATAGCCAGAAGCACGCCTCCCGTCATTCCCATACCGAAGATCACTCCCCGGTTGAATATCGTAATAGGGCTGACAAGTTCGAATGCGGCAAGTCCGGTAATGGCAGAGACAATTAGCGAAAGAACCAGCACCCAGTATCGTGCGTTTCGGCTTATCCAAACCTTTCTCTCCGCTTTGTCCAGCAGGAGTTTTCGTCTCAGCCAGTTTGCTAGATCTGTGACCATATTTACAGGGCAGACCCAACTGCAGAAGGCTCTTCCGCCGATTATGCCGTAGAAGAGTGTTATGATAGCGGCGCCAATAAAGACGTTAACTCCCATCAATGCTCCGGCAGAGAGCATCTGCAAAACAGCAAATGGATCGGCCAAAGGAACTACCTGAAAGAGCGTCGAAGAGCTCAGAGTACCTGTGAGAATTTTCCAACCGTACGCATTAGCTGAGAAGTATAGAAAGAGGAGCCCTATCTGAGTTATTCTGCGTAGAATAAGATAACGCATTTTGAAAATACTACTCATCAAATAGCTCCTCATCTCCCGCATTTAAAGCATCCACTGCTGAGCGCTCATTCATCTTGGTTTTTGTCTGAAGTTTAGTAAGGTCTCTGTTTTTTACGCGCTCTTGATCTTTTTTGCTCCACCCTTTGACATAGTAGTCACCCGGTTTTCCCATCGCTACATCTCTTGGAAGTACAAATATGGCCGCTTTTTCCGTTACGCATGCGTGTTCGCATAGCCCGCATCCGGTACAGTAGTCGGCGTGTACGACCGGTATAAGCTTCGCATGCTTACCAGTACGTTCATTGCGTATATATTCCAATGTTATTGCTTCATCGAGCAGTGGACAGGCGCGATGACATGCGTCGCACTGAATACCCCAGTAGGCGATGCAGGACTCATGATCTACTATAGCAAGCCCCATCCTCGCTTTGTTTATATCGAGTTGATCTTTTCCGTCAACCTCTGTCGAGACCGACTTCTGATCAAGTGCACCTGTAGGACATACCGGAACACACGGAATATCGGTGCACATATAGCAAGGAATTTCCCTTGGGATAAAATATGGTGTTCCCATCGGCAGTCCGTCTCCAGGTCTGGCCATCAGAAGCGTATCGTAAGGGCATGCTTCCGCGCATTGGCCGCACTTGATGCACATGCGCAGGAAGTCCGGCTCTTTTAGGGCTCCAGGCGGACGCAGAAGCAGAGGAGATGCTTTCGCCTCCTCTACGTAACCTGTCCATATCAGTCCTCCAATAGCCGATAGACCGATACTTTGAGCCATAATGCTTAAGAAGCGCCGTCTTTCACTTATTTTGGGTTTGGTATCTTTTTTCGGATTTTGAGTGTTCAAGGACTCAATCCACCTTTAAATTGAATTTATCTTGCGGTTAATTACCGCTTTTTTGACCGAAAAGAGAATCTCTCTTAATCGGCTAATATTTACGCTTTATAGATCTTGACTGCACACTTTTTGTAGTCTGTCTGTTTAGACATCGGACATGTATGGTCGAGACACACTTTGTTGATGAAGACGCGCTCGTCGAACCATGGAACGAAGACCAAGCCTCTCGGTGGTCGGTTACGTCCGCGTGTTTCAATGTGAGCTTTCACTTTTCCGCGTCGACTCTCTATCCATACGAGATCACCTTGTTTGAGACCTTTTGCCTTCGCGTCTTGAGGGTTCATGAAGCATAGAGCTTCAGGCA
>JAKIUX010000149.1 GCA_021647345.1 Hydrogenimonas sp. | reverse complement strand
GCGGAGTTTAAGTCCCAAAAGGCGTATGATCACTAAACCATGGAAAATCTTGGCAGCAAGAGCGATAAGGAGCTCAATACTGCCGATTATTCAAAAGAAAAAGTTGAAAATAGAACTATCCCTATACCGGAGCAAAATAAGGAGAGTGAAGAGAAAGATAAGTTAGAAGATCTTTCAAACTCTATTGAGACAGAGAGCAAGAAGAGTCTGCCGGCGGAAAATCAATTTACCCAAATACCAAAACCTTCCTTGGAGAAAGAAGAGATCAAAAGTACCGCTGCAGAAGTAATACTGCAAAAAAGTTACGGCCACTTTTCACACCAGCGTCTTGTAGAGAGTATGGGTCTAAACCAAAGTGAAGCTGACGAGTTTGTTTTAGAACTTATACATCAGCTTGAAAATGCCTTGCCTGAGCTTGACAGAAAGGTCCAAGAGAGAGACTTTGAGGAGATTGAACATATAACTCACGGCTTAAAAGGGGCGGCACTTAATATTGGCTCTGGCGGAGTAGCCGATATTTTGGTAGACTACAACCAGGAGATGAAAGAGTCAAAAAGCGCTGAAGCGGCGGAAGCCTATCAGGAGCTTTTAAGACGTGCTATAAGCGATCTCAAAATAGAATATTCACAGGTAGCATAAATGGGTAGAAACATCCTTCTTGTAGGATTTATGGGGGTAGGAAAAGGGGCTTTGGCAAGAGAGATCGTCAGAAAAGAGAACTCTCTTTACACGCTTGATACCGACGACATGATCGAAAGCCTGACAAATACCAAAATAAAAAAGATCTTCGCTACTGCCGGAGAAGAGGCCTTCAGAGCGCTGGAGCAGAAGACGGCCGACTGGCTCGCCAAAAATGTTTCAAATGCCGTAATATCCACAGGCGGAGGCTTCTACAAAGTTAAAAATATCAAAGATATCGGAATTGTAGTCTACCTCAGAGCCGACTTCGATTGGATATTAGAGAGGATCATGGGTGCTCCAAATGCCAAAAAAAAGCTAAAAAAGAGGCCGCTGTTCCAAGATATAGAGAAGGCTAAGGCGCTATTTTACGAAAGATACGAAGCTTACGAGAAAGTGGCCGACATCGTCGTAGATGTCGACAAAAACGGCTTTGACTCAATAACTCATATGATAATAAAGAGAGCCTTTTAGCAGTAGTCTGCCAAAAGCCCCTCTTTAAGCTGAATATATGTCTCTTCGCCGACAAGTCTCTTGACGATAGCAAGGCCGAAACAGATTGCGGTACCGGGACCTCTAGAGGTCATCACATTTGCGTCTACGACAACCTTCTGCTTATCTGTGTACCCCTCTTTTCCTATCTGCTCTTCCACACTCGGATAACAGGTGTACCTCTTAGAAAGTACCCCTGCAGCTTTAAGGGCAAAAGGTGCCGCACATATAGCCCCTACAACCTTATCTTTCGCTTTCATATCTTTTAGAAGCTGCTGAACAGTTTCGTTTTCAGCCAGCGCGTATGTACCGTCCCATCCGCCTGGAAGAACGACCATATCGAGCTCGTCAGCTACTACATACTTTATATCGGTATCGGCCTTTACGGTAATGCCGTTAGCACCTGTTACCATCTCTTCATTCACACCTGCGACAACCACCTCTATGCCGCCCCTGCGCATAACATCGATGAGCGCAACAGCCTCTATCTCCTCAAAACCTTTCGCCAAAGGAACACAGACTTTAGCCATATTTCACCTCCCTATTAAAGTTGAGTCTCTTTAAGGCTACCTACTTGACTTTGTCTAGATATTTGCCTTCTACGGTATCGACACGTATTTTGTCCCCCTCGAGAATATGGTAGGGAACTTGAACTACTGCACCTGTCTTGAGCGTAGCCGGTTTTCTGCTTCCGCTTGAAGTGTCGCCTTTGAAGTTTGGAGGAGTCTCGACAACTTCAAGTTCTACAACTTGCGGAAGCTCGACCGTAATTGGCTTTCCGTTATGAAAGAGAATATCGACTGTGAATCCTTCATCCATGAACTTTATAACATCTTCACCTACCTGCTCGTGGGTAAGACCGATCTGATCGTAGGTAGATGTATCCATAAACTGTAGCATCTCGCCGTCATCGTAGAGATACTGCATAGTTTTCTGCTCAAGGTTGGGAGTCTCGAACTTATCTCCCGCATGGCCGGTTTTTTCTATAACGCGCCCCGTTGAGAGCGATTTTATTTTGATGCGGACGAATGCGGCCCCCTTGCCGGGCTTTACATGTTGATACTCCACAACCCTGTAAGGTTGACCGTCTATCTCTATGCGGATACCCTTTTTGAGGTCTCCCATACCTATAGTAGCCATTAAAATCCTTTTTTAGAAAGTTAAATATTGGTTTCAAGCGGCGCAAGCAGCGCAGATCTACCTACTTCGAGCCAAGCAGTTGGCTTTTTCTTGACGCCGTATCGAATCGGTCACCGACCTTTCGGATGCGTCCCGCATAACCGAAAGCTCGTAAAATGCTAAAAAAGCCAAGCAGTTGGCTTTTTCTTGACGCATTTTACCTAAAAAAACTTGGAAATGAGGTAAAAGATAATAGAGATGATAATAGAGAGAAGAATGGAGGTGGCTATAGGGAAGTAGAAGGTAAAATTCTCCTTTTTTACTACAATATCTCCGGGCAATCTCCCCACAAAGGAGACAAATAGCCCGAAGACAACAAGGACTATACCGACTATTATAAGAATTCGGCCAAATTCAGGCACGCTACTCCTTTGCAATCTTATCCATAGCCTTCGCGCGATACATAAGCACCGGTATAAATATGAGCGAAACAACAACAGCGGCTACGGTACCGGAGATCAGCGCAACTCCAAGTCCGCCGAAGATTGGGTCGCTCGCAAGCAGAGCGGAGCCGAGAATTATAGCGATAGCCGTAAGCATAATCGGCTTCGCTCTCGTAGCACTTGCGACAGCTATAGCGTGCTGCTTGTCGAAACCCTTCTCCTTCATCAAAGCTTTGGCAAAATCTATAAGCAGAAGAGAGTTTCTAGAGCTAATTCCCATAAGCGCAATGAAGCCGATCAAAGAGGTGGCTGTCAGGAAGAATGTATGCTCTGTCACGATATCCGCAACCCAGTGACCGACTATGACGCCTATTATAGAGAGGAAGCTTCCCGCTAGTACAATTCCGCTTATCGTAAAGTTTTTGTAATAGACCACAAGCAGCAAGAAGATAAGTATAAGCGCGGCTATAAAAGCGGCTCCTAAGTCTCTAAAGGTATCAAGCGTAACCTTCATCTCTCCATCCCACTTTAGGTCGAAGACTTCGCCCGTCTTTTTATCTACGAAACGTAGGTTGAAAAGGTAGTCTGTAGTAGTTATGTCATAACTTTTCGATAGCTCATCCATAATCTTTTGGCGTGCATCAAGAAGAGGATATACCTGCGATACCAGATCGGTCTCTGCGGTAACATTGATCATTCGTCTAAGATCTTTCTGCATCAGTGTAGGCGGAGCATCTATTTCGACTACGTCGACAACCTCACTTATAGGCACCAGCATTCCCTTCTTATTCATCAACTTCAAAGAGGCCAGTTTAGTCTCTAACGCATGTTTACTATGGTCTGAAAGTCTTCTAGTTTTGTCGCTGAGTCTAACGAAGAGGCCTATCTGATCAGGATAGTTCTTGCTGTTTTTAGGAGCTACTACCATCCCCTCAAATGCGAGATATAGTATCTTGTTTACCTGTTCTACACTAAGACCAGATCGTGCAATCTTGTCTGAGTTGGGTACCAGCTCAAATTTTTTGTAGGGGTCGTCGGCCATAACATTGATATCGACAAGACCATCTGTATTTTTGAAGATCTTCGCTATCTTCTGACTAAGAGCGTAGATACTTTCATAGTTTTCACCATAGATCTCAGCAACAACTGCTGCAAGAGTCGGAGGCCCTGCCGGCTGCTCAACCATCTCTATGACTGTTCCCTCTTTTACAGCTTCGCAGTTAGCTTTTATAGTCGGGCGAAGCCTGTGTACCATCATGAACGAGGGCTCTTCTCTATCATGCTTGTCGGTAAGGTTAACTACTATCTCAGCCTCCTTT
>JAKIUX010000148.1 GCA_021647345.1 Hydrogenimonas sp. | reverse complement strand
CAGGAGGCGTTTGAGTGCAGCGAAGATATTTTCAGACTTCCAAAGCGCCCAGGCTCAAACAGCGCACTTAAACCGCTTCCGGATGAGATTTTGAAAGCCAAAGATTTGAAAGATTTTAGAAACAGCCTAAAAAGCAAGCTCTACGCCTCAAAGAGAATGGAGCTTTATAGATGTAAGAGGCTTAAAGCCGAATCAAAGCCTACCGAGAGCAAAGAGAGTTTTCAAAACCGCCTTATGGATATGATCGAAGAGAAAAGAGATGAAGAGGCGGAAAAGCTCAAAGATCGGTACGAAAAGATGCTCCAAAGGCTTGACGATAGATACAAAAGAGCCCTTCAAAAGCTTGAAAAAGAGCAAGAGGATGTTAACGCGGCGGCAGCAAGCTCCATAATAGATGCGGGCATTGCAATACTCGGAGCCTTTTTCGGCGGTAAGCGCAGCGGCGCCTCCAAGATGGGCAGCGCCATAAAAGGGGGTAGCAGGGCCTTAAAAGAGAGAGCCGATGTCAAAAGAGCAAAAGAGGCGCTTGAGCAGATAGAAAAAAGAGTAGAAAATCTAAAAAATGAACTCGAAGAGAAGATAGACCTTTTAGACGAAAAATACTCTATGCAAAATTTTCCCGTAGAAACCTTCTACATTAAACCGAGAAAAAGCGATATAAGCATCAAAAATATCTGCATCCACTGGGTTTGGGAGAGCCGCTAAAAGATTAAAGCCCTCTGCGGCAGCATAGACTTCTTGTTTGCATCCGGGGCAGAAAAAAGGGAGACTTCTATCAATCCCTTGGGCGGCTTGCTACGGAGGTATCCATAATGATTATCTCAACCCTATATCAAGCCTCATCCCAAGTGCTTCGGCATATTTCATAAGTGTAGCAAGGTTGGGCATATAGGTATTGTTTAAACTTTCAAGTCTTGATATATTTGATTTGGAAGTTCCGATTTTCTTTGCAATTTCATCTTGCGTAAGCCCTTTGGCTATGCGTGCTGCAACCAGCTGCTTTTTTATAGCAAAAAGAGGCTTGAGTGCATTATATTCTTTGCGTACCTCTTCATTTTGCAGTGCTTTTTTCTTGAAGTTGGCAAATGTAGGTCTTTTAGTCGTTTGCATTGTCTATCTCCTTTTTGCGCTTAAGGGCAATTTGCAACTCTTTTTTTGGTGTTTTTTGATCCTTTTTTACAAAAGAGTGCAAGATAATGATCTTTTTCCCCTTTTGGTAACAATAGATACTTCTACCGATACCCTCTTTGGCTTTGGCTCGTACTTCAAACAAGCCATTATTGAGTGGCTTTGTGTACGGCTCTCCAAGTTGGGCTCCTGCCATCTCTATCAATTCAAAAATATGCAGCATCTTTGCCAATATCTTTGGAGGTAGGGCAAAGGTTTCAGCCTCTACACTCTCATCAAAAAACTCAATCGTCCAATTCATAGGATATGTTATCATATTTGATAACCTTTGTCAAGGTTGTTGAGTTCTATTTCTCTATGTAATTTCTGCTCATCCAACCAATTCGCCCACCACTGCATCATCTTTTTGCGTTGGGGCAGGTATTGAGCTCTGTTGTATACCTGCGCGACTTTGGATCCTATCTTGTGGGCAAGCTTGGTTTCGTTCACCTAAAATCGTATGCGCTATGTTCATTGGCAATGGTGCTAAAATTGCTCGAAAAACGTGCGTGGAGTAGAATTTGAACAATATATCAAAAAGGCTTTAAACTCGTATTCTGCAGGACATCAGATTTTGTCAGATTAAATGAGGTGATGGTGGAGTTGAGGGGAATCGAACCCCTGTCCGGAAACAAGCAACCCCTGGCCTCTACATGCTTAGACGGCATTGCTATATTTAACACCGCTTCGCGCAATGCCCAAAGCTGCGCGGTGCGAGCCTCAGAGGTTCGTCTGCAGGCGAGGCACCCTGCAGATATAGCCGTAAGGTTGTGATACTCCCAAAATCCGCCTATACGGCGTCAGCGGAGGGAGCAGCCCCAAGTAAGGGTTAAACTTACGCTACGGCGTAAGCGGGGCGATAATCTGTGTTGTTTGCGTTTATTGCATTGCGAACAGTGGTTACGGGATGTTCAACCCGACATGCAGCCAGGGACCGCCTGCTCCCGTCGAAGCCAAGTCAACCCCTTTAAAGATGCAAACAACTCTCAAATCTCTCTTACTCGTTGATCCTCTCTTTGATCGTGCGAGCAAGTGTAGATATATTATCGATTTTTTGAGCATATGTCAAGTTTTCTTTAAGCAACACCCTTACAAAGGCGCTTCCGACTATCACTCCGTCAACACCTTCAGCCCTCTTTTTAGCCGTCTTCTCGTCCACTCCGAAACCTATATATAAAGGTGTGTCGGTATGCTCTCTCACCGCCTCAATGGTGGGCACCAAAGATTCGCTCTTATCTGCACCGGTTATGCCTGCATAAGCTACCATATATATGAACTTTTTCGCGCCTTTTACTATCTTGGCGATACGATCCGATGTGTCGGTGGGGGCTACAAACTCGATAAGAGCGATACCTCTCTCCTCGAAGGCCCCTTTATATGCGGCCGCCTCTTCATGAGGCAGGTCGGGAATTATAAAGCCGCTAACTCCGAACTCTTCTGCTTTATCGAGAAAAAAGTCTACCCCTTTATGGTAGAAAGGGTTGAAGTAGCCCATCCAAAGCGTGTCTATATGGGGGGCTATCTTTTGGCTAACCTCAAGAAGGTCTGATATCTTGAACCCCTTTTGAAGGGCGAAGAGGTTAGCCGCCTCTATAACCGGGCCGTCGGCCACAGGGTCGGAAAACGGTATACCAAGCTCCAAAGAGTCTACGCCGGCATCTTTCAAAGATAGCGCCAAATCTACAGTAAACTCTTTATCTGGATATCCGGTAGTAATGTATGCAACTAATTTTTTCAAACTATCTATCCTAATTTTGGTACAAGGAGAATTTTAGGGTCTATATCTTCAAGCTCGCCGTCGCTTGATATTTCGGAGTACCAGGAGCGGAACTGGTCGCTTACAAGAAGAAGCCAGTCTATCAGCTCTTCGCTCACAAGAGAAGGCTCTTCGCGCACCCTTTCCATCGTCTCTTCGGCAAGTTCGGCAAGAAGGTGTACACGCTCAAGTTTCAAAAACGAAGTGGCCGACTTTATGTTGTGGAAGATTCTAAAAAGCTCGTTTATCTTATCTTCCCTGACATCCTCTTTCTCAAGGGATATTATGGCAGGTTCCATAACCTCCGTCATGACGTCAAAATGGTCCAGAAACTCATCGACAATATCATAATCGAACTCTCTCTCAAGCCGGCTTCTGATACCCATTCGCGCCTCCTGTTTGATTGCAATTATACCATTTTTTAGATAGAATCGGTCCTATTAAGGAGGGGAGCCGATGAGAAAAAGAGAGACAATTTCATCAATAAAGAGCGCCAAAGGTAGCCGCAAGCTAACTATGATAACGGCTTATGATGCCCTATTTGCTTCCCTTTTTGCAGAAGATATAGATATGATACTCGTCGGAGACAGCCTAAATATGAGCTTTGCCGGCGAACCGGACACCCTCTCGGCCACAATGGAGCAGATGATATACCACACAAAAGCGGTATGCAACGGAGCGCCGGAGAGCTTCGTAATCTGCGATATGCCCTTCGGCTCCACCAATACGAAAGAGCAGGCACTGGAAAATGCGGTAGAGGTTTATAGGCAGACCCGTGCAGACGCTATTAAAATAGAGGGTGGAGTTGACAGAGCCAAACTTGTAGAGCACCTTGTAAAAAATGGCGTAGCGGTGATGGGCCACGTGGGTCTTATGCCCCAATCTGTCAGATCAGACGGCGGCTATATAGTGCAAGGCCGCAATGAAGAGAGCTTTAACCGTGTTATTGAAGATGCCACAGCTATAGAGAGCGCCGGAGCCTTCTCGCTGGTGGTAGAGGGGGTTACTCCAGAGCTTGGAAAAGCGGTGACAGAGGCTCTAAGGATTCCGGTAATAGGCATAGGCGCCGGCCGCGAAACAGACGGACAGGTTCTGGTTTGGTCTGATATGCTCGGTTTTTTTGAAGAGTTCAAGCCAAAGTTC
>JAKIUX010000147.1 GCA_021647345.1 Hydrogenimonas sp. | reverse complement strand
AGCCCAGTCAAAATATCCCGGTGCAGGGAAAGATGCACCCGCACCGCTAATGTTTGCGGCACTTGCCGCGATTACACCCGCTGCCAGAGCGGCTACCGTTTTCTTAAGCATTTTTGCTCCTTAGCTTTTTTTGACGACGCTATTTTAAAAGGCCTTGGATACAGTACGGTTACAACTGGTATAATTGCTGTTACCAAAGCGTTACATAAGTGGTTTAGACTTCGCCTTATTAAAATTTATGAAAGGGTAATGATGCTTTCAAACTTTGAAGAGAAGTTGGATCAGATTAATCAGATGATGAGAGATCTTGCCGGCATGATAGAAAAGGGTGAGGAGTTCTGTTTCGAGGGGTTCAAAAATCAGGATATGAAAAAGCTCGATGAGGCACGAGAGAGTGTAAAAGGGTGCAGGTCTCTTGCCAACGAGATAGACAATGAGGTTATAAAGACTCTTGCGCTATACGGGCCTGAAGCGACACAGTTAAGAGAGATGGTGGGGTATTTGAAGATCACCAACGAGCTCGTAAACTCCGCTTCAAGTATCCGCTCTTACGTAAAGCACAACAGAGCTCTCATTGCAAGCGGTTTTGAGCTTAAAGAGCTGGAGTCATCTTTTATACCTTTGCATAAGAGCGCCTTAAACGCTACAAAACATATGGTCGATATGATTGACCTCTCAAAAAGCGAAGAGGAGACAAAGGCTCTTTATAGGCAGATAAAAGTGGAAGAGTCCAAAGGCGACGACCTCTACTCCATAGTTCAAAAGGATATTTCGGAACTTCTTTGTCGTATAGATGTAGATCCTCTCGATTTCATAACAGTTTTGAAGCTTGCAAGAAAACTTGAACAGATCAGTGACCACGCTATAAATATTGCAAGGCTGCTCCTCTTTATCAAAACCGGCGGAGAGATGGAGAGCTACTGATGGCGCTTATTGTAGTCATAGAGGATGAGAGGGATCTTCTTGAGCTGCTGGAATATCATTTGGGTAAAGAGGGGTACGAAACCTTCGGCTCTCTTACGGTTCAGCCCGTAGAGAAGCTTCTAGAGGAGGAGATGCCTGATCTTATGATAGTTGACAGAAACCTTCCTGGAGTGGAAGGGAGTTAATTTGTCAAAGAGCTTAGAGAGCGGGGAGTCGACATACCTGTCATATTTTTGACAGCAAAGGTGGCTGAAAACGAGATAGAAGAGGGTTTTTTAAGAGGTGCCGACGACTATGTGACAAAACCTTTCAGCTTCAAGGAGCTTATGCACAGAGTAAAAGCGGTTCTTAGAAGAAGCAAGCCGGAAGAGAGCGGAGTTCTTCGCTATAGAGATATAACTATAAAGCCAAAAAGTCACGAGGTGTTTGTGGAGGATAGGGCGGTAGAGCTTACGAAACTTGAGTTCGATCTGCTTCTTGAGCTTGTGAAGAATAGAAATATAGTTTTAAGCCGCGACCAGCTTTTAGATAGGGTGTGGGGAGATGTGGGCGACTACCAGGATCGTACAGTAAATGTAGCCGTCAACCGTCTGAAAGAGAAGATAGACCCCGATAAGAGCAAAAATTATATTAAGTCGGTACGAGGCGTGGGGTATCAGATGTGCTGAAACGTAACCTTAAACTCTCTCAAATCTTTTATCTCAACTTCATCTTCCTCCTTGTGGGAACTCTAGCTTTCACTTCGGTGATTATCTACTACTCTATAGAGCATATAGAGATCAAACAGTATACGAATCAGTTGAAGAGTGAGATTGCATATGTAAGGTCTCGTCTTAACGAAGGCAAATCTTTGGAGCTTGCCGCCAAAGAGATGAGCGAGATTATGGGGCGTCCTTTGAGAGTCACTCTAATAGCCATGGATGGGACTCCGCTTTTCGATAATGAGGCTGATGTAACCAAAATGGAGAACCATGCCAACAGACCTGAAATAATGGAGGCCAGAAGAGCTGGATTTGGAACTGCCGTAAGGTACTCCAAGACGGTAGGGAACGACAGAATTTACGCCGCAAAGCTTATAAAGTGGAATGGAAAAGATGCGATACTCCGCCTTTCGGTATCGCTCGATCAGGCCATGAGCGATTTTACTCAGCTTTGGGTAAGGATAGCCTTTGCCTTTTTAGCGGCTGTCGCCGTCGGTTTTGTAATAAGCAGACTGATCCAAAGAGAGATAGACGCGGAGTTGGGAAAAGTTACCGACTATCTTAAGGCTATCGCATCAAAAAACTACAATGCTCCTTTTACGGCCGGCTTCTCCAGTGAGTTCAAGACAGTCTCTCTTCTTTTGAAAAAGCTGGCCAAACGCCTTGAAAAGGGTGAGAAGAGAAAGAGAAAATATACTGCGAAACTGCGGCTTGCAAATAGACAAAGAAGCGAGATAATATCTGCTATTAGCCACGAATTCAAAAATCCTGTTGCCGCTATTATGGGGTACACCGAAACTCTGCTGGAAGATGGAGATCTGCCGCCTACAATCAGAGAGAAGTTTCTTCAGAGAATAGAGGAGAACACCAAAAGAAACACCAATATGATCGACAGACTCAGCTTCATTACACGTCTTGAAAGCAGCGATGTAAAACCCTCTATGAGCAATTTCGAGCTAAACGAGATCGTACAAAGCGCGGCACACTCTTTGATGCAAAAGTTCCCAGAGAGGAGAGTGGCGGTAAAGAGTGAGCAAAAAGTGGTCATTCATGCAGACCGTACCATGATGGAGATGGTTGTAGTCAATCTCATAGACAACGCTTTAAAATACTCAGAAGAGGATGTAGAGGTTGCGATAGGTTCAGGCAGACTCTTCGTGACAGATAGGGGCGAAGGTATTGCCGAAGGGGAGATAGAGGAGATTACGAAGAAGTTCTACCGTATAGAGAAGAATAGCTGGGATAACTCTATGGGGCTTGGACTCGCTATAGTGAAGTATATATTGAAACTCCACCATATCGAACTTGAGATAACTTCTAAAAGGGGTGTAGGCACTACTGTGAGTTTCTCTCTTCCTGAGGTTTGCTCTATCATCAATAAAAGTGAATCAGGATCGAAGCCAGTCTGATTAAAATAGCCAAAAATTATAAATCTTCTTAGTTGCGACCCTTGAAACAGTAACTCTCAAGCAGATAAAGCTCCAATTAAAAAAACTATTGTTAGACTGAATTTAGATGCGGATTGAAGGCATTTGCAAGAGGTTTGTCCTTGCTGGATCGATAGTTTTTGGATAATGGGAGATGATATTTTCTCTTTTTAAAAAGTTTTCCAAAATAGCTAACCAGAATCCGAAAAGGGACGATTTAATACCTAAACTTTAATATCAGGAGGGGTTTATGAAGCTTGGCTTTTTGGTAGATCTCGGCCTTTGTATGGGATGCAAAGGGTGTGAGGTCTCTTGCAAAGTTGAAAACGATGTTCCTATAGGAATGTGGCGACTTCGAGTCAAATATGTTGATGTGGGTACCTTCCCTGAGGCTAAAAGGACATTTACGCCGCTAAGATGCAACCATTGCGAAAATGCTCCATGTGAACGAATATGTCCCGTCAGCGCTCTGCACTATCTCGACAACGGTATTGTAAATGTTGACAAAGAGAGATGCATTGGTTGCGCCGGCTGTGTCATGGCTTGCCCTTACGGCGCTATATATATTGACCCGGAGACCAACTCTGCCGACAAATGCACATACTGCGCGCACCGTATAGCCGGAGGTATGATGCCCGCTTGTGTCGTAGCCTGTCCTGTCGAAGCAAATATTTTCGGAGACCTTGATGATCCTGCAAGCAGTATAAGCCGCTACATAATGGAGCATCAGGGAAATGTGAAGGTAAGAAAGCCTGAGAAGAACACTCAGCCTAAACACTTCTACGTAGGCGGCGGCGAGGTAAATCTCAACCCGCTTGCCAGCGAACGGGTAGAGGGCTTCAGTCTCTTCAACAATATCACTCACCTAAAAAATATAGGAGGTCACTAAGATGGTAGAGCATACGGCAGCCGCTACCCATGCGGTGGTGACCCTCGACGTTGCGCTTCCTGGCATCGTGTGGGGCTGGATGATTACGCTTAATATGTGGGCCAAGAGTATAGCTACCGGGGCCAT
>JAKIUX010000146.1 GCA_021647345.1 Hydrogenimonas sp. | reverse complement strand
AACAGGAGGGTATTCAAATACTATTTTAAACGGCTGTATCAATACATCACCTATTATAGACAGATCTACAAATATCAAGATGATTGAGGTAAACATAACCTCTGAAACGCTAAATAGCTCGGTTATTTTACGAGCTTTTGCGACAAACGTAGGAGAGTTTAGCTACTTCTTCAAAGAGGTGGCCCCATGAGGAGCATAAGGAGCGCTTTTACTCTTGTGGAGCTTACTCTTGTGATTATGGTATTTGGGATTGTAGCTGCCATAAGCTCGGAGATCTACGCAAAAATCTATGAAAACTACCTTGTAAGCAGAGTCACCAACTCTCTTCAAACCAAAACCGAACTTGCGCTTGAGCAGATAGCTAAAAGGCTTCAATACAGAATCAAAGCCGCCACCATAGCTACAAATCCGGGTACAAATGATTTTAAAAGCTTAGTAGATCTTGACACAAATGATAATGACTATAAGATTCTTGAATGGATAGGGTATGATGACGAAGGATTTAAAGGCATAAACAACAATGGATTGCCGATATGGAGCGGTTTTGCTGATGTCAACGCCTCTACAGCTGACAGTATCATAACCCCGGGAAGCACTCTAACAGAAGAAGATGATATCATTAAAGATCTCAGCAATGATGGAGCAAGTATTAATGATGCGGCCATAATATTTCCGGTAGTCGCTCAAGATTTTGACATATCTAAATTTGGGTGGTATGGAAATGATAGCGACTATGTTTTTAATGTAATAAATAGTGGAGATGAGGTTTTAAATATTACTGATTCAACACAACCGTCACTCATATATGAGCGCTACAAGCTGGTATGGACAGCCTACGCTATAGCTCCCCAGCCGTTAGACTGCATCGATGACTGCAACTTAACACTATACTGGAACTACCAGCCTTGGCAAGGAGATATTTTTAATAATGCAAATAGTCGATCACTTCTAGCAGAGAATGTTACCACCTTTAAATTTAGGCAAGATGGTGATGTTATAAGATTAAAGCTCTGCATTAAGGGAAAAATTGTAGATAAAAATGTCTCAGTATGCAAAGAGAAGGTGGTCTTTTGATGCGCCGCGGTTTTACTCTTCTTTCGGCAATATTTTTAATGGTACTTGTAGCGGTTTTAATGATGCTTACATTCTCTTTATCGACTCAAACTACCAAACAGACGGCAGATCTATATCTTCAGGAGCAGGCTCAACTGCTTGCTAAAAGCTCAACGGAGTTCGCTCTGCTGGCCATATCCGGACATGACAATAGAATTAATTGCATAAATAGCATGACATTAAACTACAATAGATTTAAAATCTCTATGAATATGCGCTATATAGGCGCAGGTATGCCGGCTGGATGCAATACTATCTCCAATACCATAACCACCCCTGAATCAAACGGTACGGTGCTAATAGACACAATCGTCTCATACACTGACCCAGATACCAACGAGACTGTAAGATATCACCGCCGCACGATACAAAAGCCTTAAGCCTCCGTTTGCTACAATACGCCAATATTACAATTTTAAAGGAGTCGCGATGAATATAAGCATCGTAGGTCGCCATTTTGAGCTGACCGATGCCATCAAAGAGCATATAGAGAACGCAATAGACGCTCTTAAAAAATATAACCTCGATATCATATCCACAAGAGTGGTGATAGACGCGGATGAGAGAAACGGCAAAAAGGGCTATAGCGCAGAGTTTGTCATACATATGGCCAACAAAAACACTGTCGTTATTCGCCAAAAAGATAAAGATGTCTATGCGGCCGTTGACCTTGCGATTGAGAGAGCGCAAAAGGTACTAAGACGCCATCACGACAAAGTTACAGAGCATAAATCTGTGCGCCCCGACGAACTCGCTGCGGCGCACGAAGCAGAGATTGCCGCGGCTTTGGCCGACGACTCCGATGGGATAGTTCCTATGGAGCTTGATCTCTACAAGCCTCTTGAGATAGAGGAGGCTTTAAATATGCTCAAATCATCTCCGGAAAAACAGTTTCTCGTATTCAACGATATTGACGGAAAGATGCGCGTTCTCTACAGGCGAGGCGACGGACGCTTCGGGCTCTATTGATCTTTTAAAAGCAGGAGGGCTCTTGCCCTCTCTCTTGCCTCTTTTACTATCCTCTCATCCTCAGCCATATCAATCCACCTGAAACTTTTGCCGCTTTGAACCTTTCCGTCAGGAAGATCGCCCGATTTTCTAAACTTTAGATCAAGCCTTGCTATCTCAAAACCGTTTTTTGTATTTGCGAATGCTTTAAGCCTCTCACTCTTGTAGTTTCTAGTAAACAAAAAACAGTACCCCTTAAGGCCCGTTCTGCTAACTCTTCCTCTTAGCTGATGAAGCGTAGCAAGGCCCATAAGATCGGCTCCGACTATAACAATAGTCGATAGCCTGGGCAAAGAGATTCCAACCTCTACAACAGTCGTTGCAAGCAGTATTTTGCCCTTTTGCGCAAACTCGGCTAACACCTCATCTTTTCTTCTATCTTTACCGTGAGTAACATAGACTCCGTCAAAATTTCTCTTCCAAAAATCTTCGCTCTGCTCTAAAGATTTGTATCCTATATGTTCGCTCTCTTCAACTAGCGGATAGACCACCAATACCTGTCTTCCCTCTTGCGTCTCTTTTGCTATATGCTCTTTTACTCTATTAAAATCTCTCTCTCCAATCACATATGTTGATACATCTTTTTCAAAAGGGGTTGACTCTATAAGAGAAATATCAACCAATGCGGAGTCAATCATAGCCTGGGTTCTCGGTATCGGGGTGGCCGAAAACTGTATATAGTGGGGTCTCTTTTTTCCTGTCGAGACCATCTTTTCAAGCGCACTTCTTTGCTCTGTTCCGAAGCGGTGCTGCTCATCTACCATCACTAAAGGAGCATTTGGAAGCTCTCTATATAAAAGAGCGTGCGTTCCTATTATAAAGTGGGCATCTTTCAAATCTCCAACCTCTTTTGACTGTGTTACAAGAGCAATATCTACCGACTCCGGCAGCCACTTTTTAGCCTCCTCGTAGAGCTGACGCGCTAAAATAGATGTAGGTGCCATCAATATAGCTCTTTGCGGATAAGCGGCCATTACTGAAGCAAGCATTACCATAGTCTTGCCCGAACCGACATCTCCTACAACCATTCTGCGAGTCGCAACACCGCTTTTTAGATCGCTCTTTATATCGTCTATTGCTCTTTTTTGATCATCTGTTAGCTCAAACGGCAGCCGCTTCAAAAAGGGCGATATATCGCCTGCAAGGCTCTTTACGGCATCAAACCTCTTTCGTTTAGCACCCATTCGCTTGAAGTAGTCAAAAGCCTCGGCAAACTTAAGCGCCTCTATTGTCTTTGGACCAAACCCGCCATACCGATAATAAAGCTCAATCCACCTCTTATCAGGCTTATGGATCCTCTCAATCAGCTCCGCTCTTCCTCTATCAAGACCCTCTTTTAGAAGATTATCAACCCTAACCAAGGAGTCAACAATGCGACGATATATATCTTGCCTCAATTTCGATCTATATCGAGGAACGATCAAACCTGTTTGAGAGATCTTTTTGGGGTTTACAATCTGAAGTTTTGAGCCGAATCGCTCTATCTTTCCTTGAAGAGTGTGGCGCATACCCGGCTTAAAAATGGCACTGTGGTATGGTTTTGGGTTAAAAACGGTTACTTCGACGGCTCTATCGGCAAGCTCACTCTTAACCTCTGCAACCAATCTATTTGAGACCCTTTTTGCCGAAATCACTTCAGCCTCAAATGTATGAACCTCTCCGACATTTAAAGAGGTGCTAAGATGTGTATCAATATATGAAGACGGAACCGAAACGGCAAGTTCGAGCAAAGATGCGAAGCCGCACTTTTTTATATCTTCAGTAGCCGCGCAATAGGGCGCATCACCCCTATTTTTCAGAGCCTCTTCTCTCATTGGTAACTATTGCGAACGAGAGATTCAAAATCTCCGGATGCTCCTTTATAAAACTGTTTATATCTTCGACCTTCAGCGCCTCTATGAGCTTGAGCTCTCTTTTATAGTAGCCAAGCCCAAGCCCTCTGTAGTACTCACTAAA
>JAKIUX010000145.1 GCA_021647345.1 Hydrogenimonas sp. | reverse complement strand
TTGATGATGTAAGATACCTCTCTAACTTCTCCAGCGGCAAGATGGCAGAAGCGCTGGTGACGGCCCTCTTTGCCAAAGGTGCCGATGTCTGCTACGTAACGACGAAAGAGCCAAAAGATATACCGCCTGTTCATATCATCAAAGTCGAGAGCGCCGAAGAGATGCTTAGATATACTCAAGATGCTGTAAGGGTCGCGAAAAAGGGTCTGTTGACAAAACCGAGCTTCCACTCCGAGAGCGGGCACCCTGAGCTTGTGCAAAAGAGTCCCTGGCTATTCATGGCTGCCGCCGTAAGCGACTACAGACCAGCACATCCGCAAATCGGCAAGCTGAAAAAGAGTCTTCTTGGAAACGAGTGGTCATTGGAGCTTGTCGAAAATCCAGATATCATATCTACTATTGACAAAGAGGGGGTAAGAACGGTCGCATTCAAAGCTGAACTCGACAAAGAAATGGCTATAAAGAGTGCGAGAGAGGCTTTGGAGAGCAAAGGTGTCGACGCTGTGGCCCTGAATATTCTAAAAGGGAGCGAAAGCTTCGGAAGCGATACAAACGCCGTAACGCTTATAACCGCTGAAAAAGAGATCGAGATTCCGCAGGCATCTAAGCTCGAAGTCGCTTTTTCGATGCTCGAGGCGGTAAAAGAGCTATGATCTACTCTCTTGCGCCTGTCGCAGCCGCACAGAAAATTGTGGCTCAACTTGCGAAGATGGAGATAAACGCCATTCTTCAAACAGGCATAGAGGTACTTCAAAAAGAGGGCGAAGGGGCATTTCTTATCAAAATGGGCAGACACACTCTTCAGACAAAGAGCGAAACTCCGCTGACACCAGGAAAGGAGTACTGGGTAGATATAGAGGAGAGTAAAAAGGGTATTATTCATCTAACAAGGCTCCATCCTCGCCCTGAAACCTTGAAAAAAGGGGTATTCACACCCCTTGGCGGCAGTGATATTCTTGAGAAGATAGCGCAAGATAGAGATCCGGTAGAGAGTTTCAAAGAGAGAGTTCTTTATATGATGGCCTCTTCTCAAAGCAAAGATCAGTTTCAGAGCCTCGCACAAATGCTTCTGGCTCTACATAATGGTGTAGTCACAATGCCCATACAGGAGAGGGGCAAAAGAGCTATTTTGCAGATGAAGAGGAGAAGAGCGCAAGAGAGCTCTTCCAAAGAGAAGAGCGTAGAGTTCTACGCAGCATTCAACAACCTTGGACCGATAGAGGGGAGGATAGTAATCTACGAAAAAAGTTACTCTCTCTCTTTAGAGGTTTTCTACCCGAAAACTGCACGACTCCTGAGCGGTTTGAAGGATAAGCTAAGCGGTTTTTCCAATATTTCGGTCAAGATAAGGGACTCATTCATCTTCCCTTTTTGGGAGAGTGAAAGGCTTAGCCTGCTGGATATTAAAGGTTAAAGATGAGCAACATTGCAAGACATGTAGCCATTATAATGGATGGAAACGGCAGGTGGGCTCAAGAGCGTGGACTAAAGCGTGTCAAAGGTCATGAACGCGGCGCAGAAACTGTTCGCTCCGTCACTACCTTCGCATCCAACCATCCTGAAATAGAGGTTCTTACCCTATACGCATTCAGCACAGAAAACTGGAAACGGCCGAAAATGGAAGTCGACTTTCTGATGAGGCTTCTTAACCGCTATCTTAAAAACGAGATGAATACATATATAAAACATCAGATACGCTTTGAAACCATAGGAGACCTGTCGCGCTTTCCGGCGGCTCTTCAAAATCAGATATCACTAATGAAAGAGCGCACAAAAGAGTTCAAAAGATTAACACAGGTACTGGCTCTCAATTACGGTTCGCAAGATGAGATAGCAAGAGCGGCTAAATCTCTTTGCGAAGCCAAAAAAGAGATATCTGTAAAGAGTCTGCAAGAGAGTATAGAGAGCTCAAAGTTCGGTCCGGTGGATATTTTGGTAAGGACAGGAGGAGATCAGCGCCTCTCCAACTTTCTCCTCTGGCAATCGGCTTATGCGGAGCTCTTTTTTACCCAGACACTATGGCCAGACTTCAATCCGGACGAGCTGGAGACGATAATATCCCAATTCAAACAGCGCACCAGGCGCTTCGGGGGTATTTAATGTCGCTTATTTTCGCACTCTTCATAGGTCTTGCCATAGGCTCGTTTCTGAATGTTTTGATTGTAAGAATACCAAAAAGTGAGAATATAGCTTTTCCCCCCTCACACTGTCCAAAATGCGGCAATGCTCTAAAGTGGTGGCATAATATCCCTCTTGTTTCATGGCTCCTTTTGCAAGGAAAGTGTGCATACTGCAAGAGCCCTATAAGCCGCATATATCCGACAGTGGAGCTGATTACAGGCCTTATATTCGCACTTCTTGCAATGAAGCTAGGACTTGGAGCGGAGTGGTTCGTAACAAGTCTGATATTTTCTCTTTTGTTGGCACTATCCATCATAGATTTCAAATATTACGCGGTACCGGACTCGCTTAACTTCACAGCGCTGGGACTCGCTCTTCTTGCGCCTCTTTTTATGCTTGGCTGGGACTTGGCCCTCGGTGAACCCAAGAGCTTCTCATTCTACCAGGATATGCTTCTTCTTAAATTTAAAGATGCGGCCATCATGGCACTCTCTTTTTTTGTACTGGGATTTGCGGTAAAGAAGATCATAAAAAAAGATGCCCTCGGAGAGGCCGATATCATAATAGCCGCCACAATGGGAGCACTTCTCGGATTTCCTCTCGTTCTAATAGCTATCTACGTTTCGGCTATTATGGCTATAGTACCGGCGCTATTTGCCCGCAACCACATGGTGCCATTCGTCCCATTTTTGGCCCTTGGAACCTGGATAGTCTACATATTCTCGGATCAATTCATAAAGTGGTGGGGAATGATCTATGCGTAAAACTTCGGAGTACCTGCTGAAGAGTTTCAGCGGCATCTTCTTTTCGATATTTCTGCCTATCATAGTCATAGGCTCTCTAATTCTGTTCGTTCGCATTGCGAAACTTACCGAAGTGACCCAAATGAGTGCGGGCGAGATGCTTCTGATGTACGGATACTCTCTTCCGACCATCCTCTTCTACACCCTGCCTGTCACCTTTTTCGCCGCACTTGTCCTTACACTTAACAAACTCTCCAATGACTTTGAGAGCGTGGTTCTCTTCTCTTTCGGCATATCCCCTGCGAGACTCGTAAACTTCTTCTATCCGTTGGTGCTGCTTCTAATAGCGCTCTTGATGCTCCTCTCGCTCGGTCTCATTCCTATAACGAAGCAGCTAACCAAATCTTTTATAGCCTACAAAAGTATGCACGCTGTACTGAACATAGAGGCGAGTCAATTCGGACAGAAGTTCGGAGAGTGGCTCGTCTTTTTAGAGTCGAAAGATAAAGATAGCAACACCCTTCATAACATAGTTCTTTACAACTCCAAACCCTCGCATGAGCAGATACTGATAGCCGATATGGGCAGGTTCATCAATGAAAACGGAGTACTTGGTCTCATGCTAAGCAACGGGCGGGCCTACAGCATCCAAAACGACAAAGTGAACCAGATAGACTACAAAGTTATGAAGATATACGACACAACCCAATATAAACCCTTTACATACCAAAACCTCAAAGATTACTGGAGCATCGCAAAAGAGGAAAGAAAACGCCTAAAAGATATGATAATCTTCATCGCGATAAGTCTCTTCCCTATAGCCACTCTCTATTTCGCCTTCGCCTACGTCATACTGCACCCAAGATATCAGAAAAACTACGGATATCTCGCTATTTTGCTCTCTACCGCAATATATTACGGTGTCATATCAGCCATCGCGAAGACAAGTGCCGCCGCCTCGGCTATTTTTGTTCTTCTATTTCTCGCAACAGGCGTGCTGCTCTTTTACAAAAGAGTAGAGCGGAGATTTTAGAGTGCGGGTAAAGGGGGTTGTCGCTTACGACGGGGCAGCCTTTTACGGGTTTCAGTCTCAAAAAAGCACCACAAAAACCGTATCTGGAACGATTTACGAGGTATTTAAAAGAGTCGGCATTGAGTCGCACCCGGTAGGGAGCGGACGTACCGACAGAGGTGTGCACGCTACGGGTCAGGTAATCCACTTCGACCTTCCGCCACACTGGCAAAACTCTCTTTCC
>JAKIUX010000144.1 GCA_021647345.1 Hydrogenimonas sp. | reverse complement strand
AGCTTCGAGAGCCTTATGGGTGCCTGAAGTGGCTACTATACGGAAGCCGAGTTCGGCAAAAAGCTTTCCTATAGCGCCTGCTTCGGTCTTATCATGATCGGTTAGAGACATGAAGAGAGTACCAGAGATTGGCAGATGGTTCTTACTCGCAAACTGGCTCTTTGCGAAGCTTAGCCCGAAGGTACGGCTAATACCCATAACCTCTCCGGTTGATTTCATCTCAGGGCCGAGTATCAAGTCAGAGCCAGTAAGCTTGCTGAAGGGGAAAACAGCCTCTTTGACGGCGATATGATTTTTAAGTTTCGGTTTCAAAACATTGCCGTCATCTACAACGACACCGAACTTGTCGTAAAACTTAAGAGCCTCTCTAAGCTCACCTTTGACCATTACCCTGGTAGCCACTTTAGCAAGTGGGACTCCGGTAGCTTTGGAGACGAATGGAACCGTTCGGCTCGCTCTCGGATTCACCTCTATCAGATATACCTCATCTTTGAAGATTGCGTACTGAATATTCAAAAGACCTTTGACACCAAGCCCAAGGGCGATAGCTTTCGTCTGATCTTCAACATCTTTTACAAGCTTATCGCTTATGGAGACGGTAGGCAGAGAGCATGCACTATCACCGGAATGTATTCCAGCCTCTTCTATATGCTGCATAATAGAGCCTATATAGACCTCTTTACCGTCGCTTATAGCATCTACATCAAGCTCTATTGCATGGTCGAGAAACTTGTCTATTAGAACAGGAGACTCGTTGCTTACGCTCACTGCCTCATCCATATACTCTTTTAGCTCATCTTCATTATAGACAGTCCGCATTGCGCGTCCGCCCAGAACGTAGCTTGGTCTTACAAGGACAGGGTAACCTATTCTCGCAGCGATTGCGAAAGCCTCCTCTTTTGTGAAAGCGGTTCCGTTTTCGGGCTGCTTCAGACCAAGCTCCTTTATGAAAGCGGAGAACTTCTCTCTATCTTCAGCTTCATCTATCACCTTGGCACTGGTTCCAATGATTTTACCCCCTATGGATGTTATCTTCTTCGCCAGTTTTAAAGGGGTCTGTCCGCCGAAATGCACTATGATACCGTCTGGGTTCTCTCTCTCAATAACATTTCTTACATGTTCGAAATCTATCGGATCAAAGTAGAGTATATCGCTTGTGTCGTAGTCTGTCGAAACCGTTTCCGGGTTGCAGTTGTACATTATCGAGGTTATTCCCATATCTTTCAGAGCAAAAGCCGCATGTACGCAGCAGTAGTCGAATTCGATCCCCTGTCCTATGCGGTTTGGGCCTCCTCCTATAATCAAAACGCTCCTCTCTTTGTTCTCAGAGGAATCTCTCTCTTCGCCTATACGCGGCAGTACCGATATGTTTGTCGATGAGTATAGGTATGGGGTCAAAGCTTTGAATTCAGCCGCGCACGTATCTACCTCATGATACTCTAGATCTATTCCCATCTTTTTGCGAGCGGCGCATATATCGTTCTCTCCAAGATCCATATTCTCTTTGGAGTTTATAAGCTTAGCTACCATCGCATCGCTGTAGCCGTCAGCCTTGAAGCGTCGAAGCATAGCCTCGTCGTGTAAAAGTGCAATATCGACCTCTCTCTCGAGATCGACAATCTCTTTTATCTGGCGTAGGAACCAAGGGTCTATCTTGCAAAGATCAAAAACCTCCTCCACGGAGTAGCCCTCTCTGAAAGCTTGGGCCACATAAAGAAGCCTCTTCTCGTTAGGCCTTCTTATTTCACGCTTTAATCTTTCGCTATCACATTCGACACTATCGAAACCGACTAGCCCGGTCTCTAGCGAGCAAAGAGCCTTCTGTACCGACTCTTTAAATGTACGCCCTATAGCCATTACTTCACCGACACTCTTCATAGAGGTTGTAAGCGTGGAGTCCGCCTGGGGAAACTTCTCGAAAGTAAAGCGTGGAATTTTAGTGACGATATAGTCTATGACCGGCTCAAAACTTGCAGGTGTTCCGGTTATATCATTTTTGATCTCATCCAAAGTGTAGCCTACCGCCAGCAGTGTCGCAACTTTTGCTATCGGGTAGCCGGTAGCTTTGGATGCCAGAGCCGACGACCTGCTCACCCTCGGGTTCATCTCTATGACGATCATTCTGCCTGTTTTGGGATTTACGGAAAATTGAACGTTGGATCCGCCCGTATCTACCCCAATTTCGCGAAGTATCTTGAAGCTCGCATCACGCATACGCTGATACTCTTTATCGGTCAAAGTGAGAGCGGGAGCCACAGTTATGGAGTCTCCGGTATGAACACCCATAGGGTCGAGATTTTCGATAGAGCAGACTATTATGCAGTTGTCGGCCCTGTCTCTGATAACCTCCATCTCATACTCTTTCCACCCCAAAAGACTCTCTTCTATGAGAATTTCGCTTATCGGACTTGCATCGAGACCGGCTCTTGCGAGAGACTTGAACTCATCTATATTGTAGGCTACTCCGCTTCCTCCTCCGGCAAGGGTATAAGAAGCACGAATGATGAGAGGAAAACCGATCTCTTCAGCCGCAGCCATCGCTTCCTCCATAGAGTATGCGTATCGGCTTTTTGGCAGATCCATTCCTATCTTGATCATCGCCTCTTTAAATGCCTGCCTATCCTCGCCCTTTTTAATTGCTTCAGGGTTGGCGCCGAGAAACTCAATACCTTCAAGCATACCCTTCTCATGCATGCTCATTGCGACCTTTAGAGCAGTTTGGCCTCCCATAGTTGGTAGTATCGCATAAACACTCTCTTTCTCTCTGCTCCTTGCGATTATCTCTTCGTTGATAGGCTCGATATAGGTGCGGTCCGCAAACTCAGGGTCGGTCATGATGGTAGCCGGATTGGAGTTTATCAATACGACACGGTAACCGAGCTCTTTAAGAGTTTTGGCCGCCTGAGTACCTGAGTAGTCAAACTCGCAGGCCTGACCTATAACGATCGGGCCCGAACCGATCAGCAATATGGTCTCAATATCGTCTCGTTTTGGCATTTAGGAGCGCTCCTTGGAGAAATTTTAATATTCTACTAAATTGGCTCTTATGAATCGCTTTCAGTACTCGTTTTATCGGGAGATACAACCCAAACAAGATCCGGGTGAAGAGTATCTCCGTAGAGTTCGATATAGGCGTTTTGGAACCCTTGCATCTTTTGCGTCGAAACAACTCTTCCCACCGGAATACCGGGAGGAAAGATTTTATCGAGTCCGCTGGTTAAAACGGTATCCCCTTTTTTCAGCTTAAGCCACTGAGGAATATATTTGACCACCATATGGCGCTCATCCATTCCGGTAGCGATACCTGGAGCACGAACCTCTCCGATATATACGGCAAAAGTGCATTCCGGATCGCCGGCTAGTATCAAAAGAGGACGCAGATCTTTCTCTACCACTATTCCCACGGCGTAGCCGTCTCTTATAACTCCATAATTTTTTGCGGAATTGAAATTTTTGAAACTATCAAGCCACAACTGCTGAAAATTTCCTATCATGGCGTAGCCTTCAGGCCAGAGAGCCTCGTAAGTAGCGTTGGTATCGGAGCCCATTTTCAGAGCCCCTCTTATATAGCGGTACATCGCGGCATCGCTTCTGTGCTGAAGCAGCCCCTTTTCATTGAGATCGGCATCCACTTTTTTCACCACCAGAGCCAGGGGTTTTTCACCCCATTTATCGTCAGGTAGACCGATGACCGCGGCTTCAGCAACACCGGGCAAGGCACAGATCAGGTCTTCAATTTCGAGAGACGAAATCCATTCGCCACCGATCTTGATCACATCTTTAATCCGATCTGTGATTTTGACGTAATTTTGTTTGTTGCGGTGAGCGACATCGCCTGTATGCAGATAACTGCCGCGCCACAGAACTTCGGAATTTCGCTGATCCTTGAGATAACCCTGAGTCAACCAGGGGGCCCGAACGACGATTTCACCGACGCTGTCACCATCACGGGGGACTTCCTCCAGCTCTTCATCGACAACGCGCAGGTCAACCAGCGGGATGGGGCGACCGGTTTTACAGCGGATTTCAACTTGCTCATCTTCACTCAGATCCTCATCCGGGACGTGGGCAATGGTCAGAACTGGACAGGTTTCGGACATGCCGTAGCCACTGAAAATATCGATTC
>JAKIUX010000143.1 GCA_021647345.1 Hydrogenimonas sp. | reverse complement strand
AAAACTCTTGCCAAGTTCTTGTTCGATACGGAGAAGTCGCTGATTCGTATCGATATGAGCGAATATATGGAGAAGCACGCCGTTAGCCGTCTGGTCGGAGCACCTCCGGGATATGTAGGGTACGAAGATGGGGGTCAGCTTACCGAAGCGGTACGCAGAAAGCCCTACAGTGTCATACTTTTTGATGAGATCGAAAAGGCTCACCCGGATGTCTTTAATGTACTGCTGCAGGTGCTTGACGACGGTCGTTTGACAGATAACAAAGGTGTTACGGTCGATTTTAGAAACACCATAATTATATTGACCTCCAACATAGCGAGTGACAAGATCATGGAGTTCCGTGACCCAGAAGATAGGGAGAAGGCGGTAAAAGATGAGTTGAAGATGTATTTCAAGCCGGAGTTTTTGAACAGGCTTGACGATATTATCATATTCAATCCGCTCGATAAAGGGGCGATCACCAAAATTGTTGATATTCTCTTTAGAAGCATACAGTCAAAACTGGAAGAGAAAGATATCGAAGTGTCTCTTACAGAGGCAGCAAAAGAGCGAATTGCTGAAGCAGGATTTGACCCGGTATATGGCGCGAGACCTCTCAAAAGAGCTCTCTATGAGCTTGTGGAAGATAAGCTTGCCGAACTGATTTTGCAGGAGAGGGTCAAAGAGGGCGACAGAGTCGTTTTCGATGCCCAAAACGGCGAGATAACTGTAAAAATAAACGGATAACCAAACTTTTTGGAGTTCCCGCCTCATGGCGGGGGATCTATCTTCTCCTTTCTGCTTAACGAACAACTATCGCTATCGACTATCTAACAATTTTTTAAAGCTTAAATTTATAGATATAATAAACCCAAGCAATTGGCTCTGCTGTGAACAATACATCAAGGAGTAAACAGAGATGAAAGCCGCTCTCGCAATTTCGCTCTCGATAGCTCTCTGCTTTGCGCAGAATATCCAAGAGATCATAGATAGTGCCGAACCGGGCTCTATGATAGAGCTTCCAGCGGGGAGTTTTACAGGTCCTATTGTCATAAAAAAGCCAATTGTGCTCAAAGGAACCGGAGCGAAAACGGTAATAGACGGCAACGGAAGCTCTAAAATCATCACTATTCTCTCTTCAGATGTGATCATAAAAGATTTGACAATCAGAAATGGCGGAAAGCAGCGCTACAGCCTCGACAGCGCGATATTCATAGGAAACGCTTCTCGTGTCAGAATAGAGAGGTGCAAAATAGAAGATACGCTTTTTGGAATAATTCTTTCACTCTCCGATAGCTGTGCCATTTTGGAGAACAACATATCATCTTATGAAGAGAAGGTCGCAGACAACAGAGGAGACGCTATCAGGCTATGGAGATCTGACGGCAATATTATAGAGGGGAATCGTATCGAGAAGAGCAGAGATATTTCTCTAATGCGCTCCGATCACAACATTATAGACTCTAACATAATGAAAGATAGCCGATACGGTATTTATCTGGAAAACTGCAAAGATGTGAATATAGAGAATAACGAGATTGTTTCAAACTATGTAGGCATTATTAGTGCAATGTCTGCAGATGTGGAGATCGAAAACAATTTAATACTTAAAACACACCTTTCCACCGGCGTAGGAGTGGTTATTAGGGGAGGCGGAGTACATATGGTACGCAAAAACACAATTATGAGGCATGCTCAAGCCTTCTATATAGATTCGTCACCTGCCGAAAGAGGAACGAAACGTTACATCGAGTACAATCGAATTTCGCTTAACAACGAAGCCTTCCATTTCCACGCCATCATAAAGAATAATACCATAAGATATAACAACATTTTCGACAACCTAAGCGATGCGGTAAAGAATATTCGGCATACAAAGAGTTACGACAACAATATCAGCTTCAACTACTGGGACAGATATGAGGGGTTCGATATGGATGGCGATGGTGTGGGAGATACCCCCTATAGTGTGCTTGTGTATGCAGACAAATTGTGGCACTACGATCACCATATGAAGTTTTTCTACGCTACGCCCGTTCTATCTCTGATTGACTTCATAGAGAGGCTGGCCCCGTTCAGCGAGCCTCTGCTGCTTATGCAAGATGAAAAGCCTAAAATTGCTCCAATAAAGAATACTGGTGCTCTTTTAGAAAGTAGGTAGTTTCAACTTGCTACTGCATAAATCCTGCACATAAATAGACTTCCATAAGAATACCGCTCTATATCGAACCCTCTGAAAAATCTAAACCTCACACTGCAAGTGTTGTTCGCAAAAGAGTCTTTTTAGAAGTTTTTCTAATGGATTTTAAAAATCGATGGAATACTTCGTAGTTTTTTGCTAATTTGATTGATAAAAATTTTAGTGATGTCAAGATATAATCGCTGAAACTTTTTTGTTGGAGCCTCATGAAGCATATATTTCAGTTTCTACT
The DNA here is from genome assembly GCA_021647345.1 of Hydrogenimonas sp. GTDB lineage: Bacteria > Campylobacterota > Campylobacteria > Campylobacterales > Hydrogenimonadaceae > Hydrogenimonas. The sequence continues at coordinate 1,729 of JAKIUX010000143.1, read as the reverse complement.
TTTAGTATTATTAACGACCTCATCGGCAATCTGTGACGATATGGCAAAAAAGGTAAAAATTCAGAATGAAAACGTAGTCAAAGCTGCCGTAGAGGAGTTTTCAAAAGAGTTGCCCAAAAGGGTAGACCGTTTTACAAGATTGACCTCCGTTTCGGCAGATGGCGTGAAGATCGTTTACACTTTCGAAATATCTGTACCTGGAAAGAGTGATGCTGATCTCGTAAAAGAGGGTAAAGAGAAGATGAAAAAAAGGGTAGTGGCAGGCACGTGCCGCTCCTCTGAGCGTTTCTTGAAAAGCGGCATAGTTATCTCTTATCACTATATCTCCGCAGAATCAGGAACTACCCTCTTCACATACGATGTAAAGAGGGATGACTGCCCTCAAATAAGATGAGATACCGACAAACCCTAATCTGCTATTAAGCGAAATTTAATTAAAATATCAGGCTTAAATCCAAATATCATAAGGAAAGATAGATGAAACGAACCTATCAACCCCATAACACACCTCGTAAAAGAACGCACGGATTCAGAGCCCGTATGAAGACGAAAAACGGTCGCAAAATAATCAATGCACGCCGTGCGAAAGGGCGTAAGCGATTGGCTGTCTAAGACACTTTGAATCGATAAAGCGTACCGCGGATTTCAACAGGGTCTATAAGAGTGACAAGCGATGGCACGACGCAGCCTTCGTGCTTTTCGCGGTACCTAAAAAAGGTGAGTACAGAGTCGGTTTCGTCGCTAGTAAGAAGATAGGGAATGCCGTCAAGAGAGCGAGAGCGAAAAGAAGGCTCAGAGCTCTCTTTTTGAAGGCGGCGCCTCTGCTTGCGGAGGGAGAATATGTTTTAGTGGCGAAACCGCCGGTTCTCGAAGTTCCCTTCAGCGAACTCGAAAAAGCCTTCAGGCGGGCTGTAAAACGATTGAATATTGGGCAATTGAAATGATCAGACGCGTACTATCGAATTTTCTTAAGATCTATCAGAAATTCTTTACGCTTATCGGTTATGGCAGCTGCCGGTACTACCCTACATGTTCTGAGTATGCCAAGTGGCAGCTCGAAGCGAACCCCAACATTTTCAAAGCCCTCTTCTTTTCTTCACTCAGGATACTTCGATGCAACCAGTTTTTCGATGGCGGCATAGATTATCCTAAAGTATCTATGAGACTCTCTGAAAATAGCAAATTTCCAAACCGCTCCTGCACCGTTAGATATTGGTTCGTACCAGATGCTAAGGGCAAGGGGTGGAAAGTTATAAAAAATACTTTTTCGAAAGGTGATTCGTGATAGACAAAATGAGCACGCAGATGCGGGTCCTGATAGCGACCGTACTCTCACTGATAGTATTTATAGGCTACGACTTTCTTTTTATGCCAAAACAGGTTTCAAGCCAGATCGATTCAAATAGAAGCGAAGTGAACAAAATTACAGACAAGAGCGCACCGGGAGCTCCGGTTGTACCGGCTGATCTAAAGAGCGACTCTACTGAGAAAGGCAACTCTGCACCAGTGGTTAAGAGCAGCAAGATAGAGACTGTTTTAGCTACTGTCGATACTACAAACGCAAGGATTGAGTTCGATGCGCTTGGCAGAATAAGTCAGGTTTATTTGAAAGATCGTCAATACAGGGACGAAGCCGGTGAAGAGTTGAAGCTCTTTAATTCCCCGAAAATACCCAAGCCGCTTGAGATAAGGTTCTCGGACCCAAAGCTTAATGAGCTCGCTTTCAAGA
>JAKIUX010000142.1 GCA_021647345.1 Hydrogenimonas sp. | reverse complement strand
CATCGAGTTTTCCGTTAAGACTCTTCTGGCCCCGCTCTTTTTGGCGCTTGAACGCCTCTATAACCATCTTATGCATAGCAGATGAATCAATTGAGGCTTTCGCATCCATCTCGCTCTCTTGCATAGTTACATATATTTCGATACGATCTAGCAGAGGATCAGAAACTTTTTGCTTGTAGCGTCTGATTTCAAGATCGTTGCATCTGCAACTTTTCGCACTGCTCAATAGGTTTCCGCAAGGGCACGGATTCTGGGCTGCAACGAACATAAATCTTGTTCTATATTCCACCTTGCTGTTGACCCGAGAAATGAGCACCTTATGATCCTGCAAAGGCTCCCTTAGTGCCTCAAGAACCGTTTTTGAAAAGTGTGGAAACTCATCGAAAAAGAGAATTCCGCCGTTGGCCAAAGCAACCTCTCCAATGCGCGCTTGAGAAGTGCCGCCGCCAAATACTGAAGGCTTGCTTGCGCTATGATGAGGACTTCTAAAGGCTCTTAAAGGCTTAAAAGATGGCTCTTCGTCTCCTAAAAGAGCATACTGGTTTGAGTGCAGTATCTCCTCAAGGCTCATAGGAGGCAGAATGTAGCGAAGCCGCTTCGCTATCATGCTCTTGCCGCATCCGGGGCTCCCCTCCATCAAAATATTGTGCATACCGGCAGCGGCGACAAGGGCGGCACGCTTAGCCAACTCCTGCCCCTTTACCTCCAAAAAATCTTCCGGATACTCGCCAAGATACCAGTACCTCTCTTTGCCTATCTCTATATATTCGCCCTCTATCGGAGCAGACTCTACCCTCACCGCTTCAATCTCTTTTTTGCAAAAAGCTATAGCTTCAGAAAGGGTTTCGACACCTGCATATTCGACACCTGGAATGAGAGAGAGGGAATCTAGCGACTCTTTCGGTACTATCGCTCTCTCTATAAGCCCCTGATTTCTCAAAGATAGCACTATAGGAAATATGGAGCGGGTATCTTTAACCTTGCCGTCAAGCCCAAGCTCTCCAAAAACGTAAGTCCCTTCAAGCTGCAGATCCTCATCCTGAAGCGCTATAGCAAGAGCTATGGGAAGATCGAAGTGGCTTCCTGACTTTACAAGATCGCTGGGGGAGAGATTCACAGTAATTCTAAGGGGCGGAAACTTGAAGCCGTTGGTAAGAAGCGCAGATTTGACCCTCTCCTTCGACTCCTGTATAGAGCTGCCGGCAAGACCGACTATACCGAATGCAGGCAGCCCTTTGGTAAAAGTGGTCTCTACATCTACAGGTTTCGCCTCTATTCCGTCAAGAGTCGCAGCTAGCAGCTGTTTCAAGCTACCTCTTCTCCTTCAGCTTCTTTTTCCACTCTTTTTCAAACTTTTTACGCTTCAAAAAGGAGAGCTTCTCTATAAAGAGATGGCCGTCAAGATGATCCATTTCGTGCTGAAATGCGATAGCAAGAAGCCCGTCGGTCTCTATCTCTCTGCGCTCCCCAAAGCGGGTATAGAACTCAACCCTTATCCACTCGGCACGATCGACATCGTCGTAATACTCCGGCACACTGAGACACCCTTCGGTATAGGTTGTGCTCCCCCTTTTTTCAAGTATGACGGGGTTGATGACCTCTATAAGATTTTCCGGATACTGATTTCCCTCTTCGTCGGGAAGGTTGATTATTAACGCTCTAAGCGGAACCCCCACCTGTATGGCGGCAAGCCCTATACCGTTGCTCGCCATCATCGTATCGTTCATATCGTCAAGCAGCTTATGCAAAGATGAGTCAAACTCGCTAACCGGACGACTCTGCTCCTTGAGCCGCTTATCTGGATATACAAGTATCGGCAATACCATGGCTATATCTCGATATCCTGCGGGCAGAATCCGCACGCCTCTTCACTCTTTCTTGCTATCTCAACACCCTCTAGAGCACACACTACGGTCTGCTCAGTAGATCTGTCGAGATCGACTCGGGCTATTCCTATCTCAACATCGAGCATTATCTCTTGATCTCCTACAAAGAAGTTCGTGTTGCCTACAAGATCTTTGAGGCGTTCTGCGGCCAATTTAGCATTGTTGAGCGACGTATGGCGCATCAGTATGGCAAATATTCCGTCATCGTAATGTGCTATAAGGTCGCTTCTTCGTGAAGTTTTAAGAAGAAGTCTCGCTATGGTACGAAGAACCAGGTGCTTTACCTTGCCGCTTTCTATCTGCTCCAAAACATCATCGCTCGCTTTCACCATCATAAGAGTGCTCTCGTGCCTGAACTCCTTTATGAGCTTCTCCTCCTGCTTCAGCTTTTTGAGCAGATAATTCTTTTTGTAGACTCCGTATCTATCGTCATGAATGGCATGATCTTGAACCTCATGCACAAGCTCGCTTGTAGCTTCGTAGGTCTCCTTCAGCTCACCGGCCTCTTTCTTGATAATACGGCCCATAGTCTGTATATCTTTTTTCGTAGAAGCCAAAAGTGTATTAAGAGCGTTTTTGTCGGCAATCGCCTCAACCTCGAAGCGTCTCTTCTCTATCAGCGCTTCGAGATGTTTGAGATTTTTATAGAGAAGGTTTATCCGCTGCAGAAACTTTTTTACATTCGAAAAGGCATCTTTAAGGTACTGCTCAAGCACCCCCTGATGCTCGTCATCACCGGCATCTTCAAGTTCTAAAAGATGAAGAATTCGTTTTCTGAAGTCGGCGGGTTTGTTGTCAAGAAGCTTATCGAAGTAGGCGTCGAAATTGGAGGGTGTAGGGGGGATGCTCTGGCGCACCATCTCCTCCATCACTTCTCGTGCGTAGCTCTCCAGCTCGCTTGTAGGCTCATCGAGTCTTCTGGCCCTGATCCCCTTCTCCTCCATTTTACACCTCTCCTACTTGAAGCTGCGCTCGAGAACTCGGTCTATAAGCCCGTACTCTTTCGCCTCTTCGGCACTGAGAAAGAAGTCTCTTTCTGTATCTTTCTCTATCGTTCTTATACTCTTGCCTGTGCGCACAGACATGATTTTATTGAGATACTTTTTAAGGCGCAGTATCTCTTTGGCCTGTATCTCTATATCAGTTGCCTGCCCCTGTGCACCGCCAAGGGGCTGATGTATCATGATGCGAGAACTTGGAAGCGCATACCTCTTCCCCTCTGTACCCGTACAGAGCAAAAAAGCACCCATGGAGGCCGCCTGCCCTATACAGATAGTCACTATATCGGGCTTTATGTAGTTCATCGTGTCGTAGATACTAAAGCCGCTCGTAATTACACCGCCGGGAGAGTTTATATACAGATAGATATCTTTGTCCGGATCTTCAGCTTCCAAAAATAGAAGCTGCGCCACGATAGAGGAGGCGACATTGTCATCAATAGGGCCGCTAAGCATAATTATTCTATCTTTCAGCAGTCTCGAATAGATGTCGTAAGAGCGCTCTCCTCTGCCGCTCTTTTCTATTACAAACGGTATGTAGCTCATACTTCTTCTTTTTCTTTGGTCTCTTCTTTATCTTCGCTCTTTTCATTCTTGTCATTGAGCAGTTTGGTCAAAAGCCTATCCTCTATCATGGCCATCTTTATGGCCGGCAAGAGGTTCTGCTTCTGGTAATACTCGAAAGTCTGTTGAGGATCTTGCCCCATGCTTAAAGCTTCGTAGTAGATGGTCTGCATCATCTCCTGTTCACTCACATCTACACCCTCTTTGCGAGCCAGTGCATCGATTATAAATGTCGCCTTTACGCTCTTTTGGGCATCTTCTCTCAGGGACTCTCTTAACTCCTTAACCTTCTCTTCGCTGTTGCGAAGCTCCTCAAGCTCCTCTTCGTTCATCTGCTGAACCTTGTTGCGAAGAGCCATCTCGATCTCCTGCTCCACTACACTCTGAGGCAGATCAAAGGTGAACTTCTCTACAAGAGCCTCCACCAGTTTCGGCTTAAGCTCCTCGTTGTAGATCTTACTTAGCTTCTCGCTTCTTATCTGCTCTTTCACCTCTTTCTCGAGCTTCTCGAGAGTCGCCTCTTCATCGCCCGGAAGAAGCTTCTTGGCCAACTCGTCATCTATCTTGACGGGCTGCTTCGCTTTTATATCGTGAAGCTTGATGTCGAACTCAACCTCTTTGCCGGCAAGATCTTTGTTGCCGTAATCTTCCGGGAATGTTACCTTTATGCGCTTCTGCTCACCCTTTTTCATCCCCTTCATCTGCTCTTCGAAGCCGGGAATGAACTGGTTGC
>JAKIUX010000141.1 GCA_021647345.1 Hydrogenimonas sp. | reverse complement strand
ATTTGACCTGCCCGGCAAGTTTCGCGCCGTTATCTTCAGCGATGTAACATACGTAGGGCAGGAGTCTCTGCCGGACTTTACAAAAGCCTACATAAGTATCGGCCCCGGTATCAGGTATATCACCCCAATAGGCACAATCGCATTCGATCTTGGCTTTAACGCCCAGCATCTTGGCAGCTACACACTGCACTTTCATATAGGCGAGCTCTTCTAATGGGCAAACTATATAGAAATTTCGCCAACTTCCTGCAGTTTTCTATCATAATTTTAGGTACAATCCTTTTTGTAGCCGCACATCCCGAAACGGCACGACTTCTTGCGATAAAGGTATCTGAAAAAAGCGAGGTCACTTTCAAAAAGATAGATGGCTCTTTGCTCTACGGTTTAAGGCTCTACGGCCTTAACTACAAAAACTCTGTAGAGATAGAGAAAGTTACACTCTCTTACTCCATCTCATCTATTTTTAGCACTTATCCAACCATCGATCTTGTTGCGCTGCAAGGTTTGAAGATATACCCTAAAAGATTTGAAAAGATAAAAAATAAAAAGAGAAGAGATAAAGAGCTATCTCTTCCTCCTCTGGCAATCAATCATATAGAAATAGAAGATGGAGAGATTTATGCAAAGCCTCATGTTGGCTTTGACATTTCAGCCAAAAACTCTCTTCTGAGATTTAGCGGATTCTCCATAAAGAAAATCTATGCGATTATAGCTACAAAATATGCAAAGGCCTCGCTTTCCGGCTCTCTTGAAGGTATGCGATTAAACGCCGCCGCAGAGATATCTCCAGCCCCAAAGTATCTGAAAAAAGCGCTAAAAAAGGTAAAGAACCTGCCTCAAAGCTATCCGGTAAAGTTAAAACTCGATCGAAATTGCCTCTCAATCTCTACATCTTTGAAAAACGCTCTAATTTTAAAAGATCAAAATGTCACCGTATCAGATACTCTTCTTAGAGCTGAATATCTGTTTGAAGATCGCTATTTGAAGACTAAAGCCTCATATAGAATTTCAAATCAACTCTTCGAGTCAGATATAGATCAGAGTGCCATAGTCACCCCATTTGGAGCATATGCGGTCAAGATCAACGGAAGAGTCTTAAGAAGCGGTCTCCAACTACCTTTCAAAAGCTTTTACATCGATTCGGCGGGAGATCGTTCGGTTTTTATGGCAGATACATACGCAGGCCCCTATCGTCTAAGTCTCTATAGCACTGATTACAAGAGCTACGCCCTCAATCTGCACGCAAAACCCCATAGAGTCGACTATATCAAAACCCTTCCGCAAATCATTTCGAAACAATCTATAGAGGCGGATGCGAATGCAACTCTTAGGCTTATTCCAAAATTTGCGGTGGAGGGTGTTGCAACTTTTGAGGGCAACTTCTCATCTATGAGAAACTACTTCGAGGCTACGAAAAAGACTCTTCTTCTACGCTCTACCGTTAAACCGAAAAAGGCAAGAGGCGGAATATGGGCAGCACTTCCGGAACCTTTCGTTTCCGATATAGCTGCTTTCATCTACATTTCAAAAGAGAAAAAGGTGGCGAATCTCATCTCTACAAAAGCATCTTTGACACTCTTTGAAGAGAGGGGCTCGCTAAGCGGCTGGGCAGATATAGGCTCTCTTTCGCTGGAAGCTAAGGGCAGTATTACGCCTGACGGAAAGGCCGATATAGATTTTGAGGGGCGCATCGAGTCGCTTAATGAGCTGATGAGAGATCTGAACATCACAACTGAGCAAAAAGTGGATGCTGCAATAGAGAGCAAATTTCACCTCTCGCTTGGAGAGAGTCTATCTCTTACATATCTTACCAAGATCCCATGGTATTTTGTGCAGAGCGATTCTCAACACATCTATTACGGACTCGACTCCACCTTGCAAGGAAGCCTTAAAAAGAGTATCGTCACTATAGATAGTTACGACATCGGATTTCAAGATAGACGTTTCAAGCAGAAAAGAGCTTCCGTAATAGAGGTGGATGACAACCTTACGGTCAATATAGAAAAGCTGGCGATTCTTGATACTCTAACCGCAAGAGGAAGCTACAATATAAAAAAGAGAAGCGGTAGTTTTACGCTAAAGGGAAAAAGAGCACATTATAAAGGGCCGGAAGGGAGCTTAGAAGCCGATGTAAAAATTGATGCATCATTGAGCCCGGAAAAGATAGATGCTGAGGGCGAGATATTCATAAGGGATGCGCTCATAACATACAAACCAAAAAGAGATTTCAAGGTAGAAGATGAAGATATAGTCATCATACAAGATATCAAAGAGCCGAGCCGTACTAAAAAAGCTCTCAATATTCACATATACTCGAAAAAACCCTTGATCTATAAAATTCCGGAAGTTACGGCGCACTTCATACCAGACATCACTCTCTGGAAAGAGTCTGAAAAACCTATTGAAATTCTTGGTATGGTCAAAATAGTTGATGGAAGCATCGATGCGGCAGATAAACACTTCACTATACTCCCTTCTGAAATATATTTTGGCGGCTCAAACCCGATAAATCCATATCTTGATCTGCATATCGGGTACGAATATGACTTCTACAAGTTCAGCATCTACGTCAGCCACACGCTGGCAAAACCTCTGCTTCTCTTCTCATCCGAACCGCCAATGAGCCAAAACGACATCATGAGCTATATACTTTTCGGAGCACCGGCCGATGAAGCCTTCGGAGCCTCCGCTGAGCCTGGCGGTTCCATAGCCACACTGCTTCTTGGAATAGGCCTGAAAAATGCTATCGGTTCGGCAACCGGCATTAAGTTTGATACTTTAAATATACTCTCAAGCCAAGATGGAGGTTTCGGAATAGAGATAGGCAAGAGAATCGGCAAACGGCTGCGGATATTGTATAGAAACGATACGGTATCGAGTTTTATCATTCAATATAGAGCATCTAGAAGTATCAGAATCGACATTGATGTAAAAGATACGGGCCAAGGAGTTAATATTCTTTATATTAAGGACTTTGGGAAGTTAAAAAAGTAGAACCGCTCTAAGCGCTTTTAAATCTATTTTTTCGCAAATATCTTAGCAGATATCTGTCTGGGCTAGCCAAAGGGTTTACAGCCTCGCCCTTAAGAATCTTATTTGCAAGAGCTTTGCCCATAAGAGGAGCGAAAACAAAACCTCTGCCGCCATAACATCCTGCGATGAAGCATCCCTCTATTCTATCTATTTCTGAAGATTCAGGTTTGACATTTTTAGAGGGAACGCCTAAAGTTTTATAGGTTCTGTGCAAATCTGCTAAAGCGCCGACAACAGGAAAATGGTCACTTACAGAGGAGCGTCTTCCGGCATATATGCGCAGAAGAGTTTGATCTTTTAGAGCAGGAACCATCCCAATGGCATCGACAATTAGAGAGTTTACCCTCTCGATTTCGCTTCGCTCATCATCTCTTACATGAGTTGCGCCCACTCTTACCACTCCTTCGACGTTTGCCGAAACGGAGATCCTCTTATGAATTGTCATTGGAATTTTGGCAGATGTTTTAATATCTACCCTCTCTCCCCATAGACCGCTGATTTCAAGGTAAGGAGCCTCTATCGGAAGCCTCTCGGCACCAGTAGATATCACTATATTTTTTGCTTTAAATTTGCCTACTCTCCATACCCCGCTCTCCCTTGTAGGTTTTGCATCTATACCAAAAATTGTTTGCACACCGTCAGATAAACTCTTCGCCGCACCCATAGGATCTACAAAAGCTGCTTCCTCAAAACAGATGGCTTCGTCAATTAAAGACTCTTTGGAAAGAAAGGGAAGATCCTCCCTCCCGCATAGCTTGAAAGGAATCTTCAAATGTCTGCGATACTCATGGAATCTTTTTGCATCTTCATCATCTTTAGGAACTCTTGCAAGACCTTTTTGAAAAAATGAGTGGGGCGTATTTTTTTTGTAAAACTCCAAAGCAAAGAGGTAGGCTTCATTTGTGATGCGCTGAAGCTCTCCACCCTTGCCAAGACGTGGCGACAAAAAGGCACCCGCTGCGCCGCTGGCGCCGGCAAGCAGCCCCTTTTTATCGACCAAAAGAACACTTTGGCCCTCCTCTTTTAGCCAGTAGGCGACAGAAACTCCCGCTATCCCCGCACCTATGACTATCGTATCGAACATTACGGCTCTTAAACGGATATCTCTTTTATATCCGCAACCTCTCTGAAGGCGCGATATATGGAACCTACGAGG
>JAKIUX010000140.1 GCA_021647345.1 Hydrogenimonas sp. | reverse complement strand
TGGAAGCGGGCTCTCCGTAGGTGTAAGTTTTGACTTCTCTCGCCATAGAAGCTACTTCAACTTCAATATAACCAATCCGAGAATATTTGATAGCGATTACAGTGTAGGTTTTAATGCATACAACTCCCAGTATGAATCTTACGACTATACAGAAAAGAGAAAGGGAGGCTCCATTAATATTGGGCGAAAGATTGCGCGCTATTGGCATGCAAGTTTGGGCTATCAATATTTCAGTACACAGCTTACGGGAATGGATCCGAACTACCCTGATTACGATCTATACTACGACAAACCTTTCGATACCAGTGCTATTACCCCATCTCTTCGCTTCAACAACACAGACGACTACTATCTTCCAAGGCGCGGAATTATATTTGGTATAAGTGCGGAGTATGCAGGAATAGGGGCAGATGCCAGGTTCAACAAGAACTATATGAATTTCTCGATATTCAGAGGTCTTGAGGATGAGATAAACTACGACCTTATATTGCGTTACAAAGCTCGTCTCGGCTTTATTCCGTGGAGCGAGAAGCTTCCTGTCAACGAAAAGTTTTTTATGGGAGGTATTAGAACCGTAAGGGGGTATCAGTCCGGTTCTATCTCGCAAAAAGATGCCAACGGCTATCTTCTTGGAGGCAAATACACTTTCTCCAATTCCGTAGAGGCGAGTATACCTTTGGTGGATGCCGCAAAGATGAGACTTGCCTTCTTCTTAGACTATGGTATGATTGGGGAGAATGCTTTTACAGATGAGAAGCGAGCCGGTACAGGCGTTGCGATAGAGTGGTTCTCACCTATGGGGCCTATCAGCCTGGTATTTGCCCGAGCCCTTATGAGCAAAGAGGGCGATCAAACCTCATCTTTCGAGTTTACGATGGGTACTCAGTTTTGAGTGTATCGATCAACTTTTCTGAGAGAGCTTAACCGCGATAGGTGCAGGTTTCTCCAACTCTTTTATTCTCTCTTCGGCGAGGTATGTGTCGAAGGGGGTCTCTATAGTAAGCACATTGTCGGAGTAGCTTGCTGAGACTTTTCCGTATGCTCTGCTCATATGGATAGTCTGAGCCAGGGAGACTATATAGCTTAGCCAAAAGAGGGTCTTTTCGTCTGGAAGAAGAGTTTTGTAGTGTTTCGTGAAGCTCTCTTTGGGCAAGCGGCGTTTGTGGAAACGTATAAGTGTAGCTATGAGTATCATATCTTCATGACTAAAGCCGTAATCAAGACTGTTCATGATCATATAGGCGCTATGTTTGTGGTATGCGTAGAAGTCGAGACGGACTCCAATCTGAGAGAGCTTCGCCGCGATATTTAGATGCTTTTTCAGATTTTCGGGAAGGTTGAATGCCCTCTTTAGAGCGTCGAAGATGGCGCATGCTGTGGAGGAGATATTGGACGAGAGTCTTCTATCTGTACAAAATCTGTCTTGCAGACTTCTTACGCTTGGATTGAAGTTGGCTGGAAATAGGCCGTTGCTATTTCTTAGAAGATCGCTTAAGAAGATCCCCTCTCTAACACCTGCTCCGCTCGTGATCACCTCTTTGGCAGATATCTTCTCAAGAACTTTGAGAAATATTAGAGCTCCGGGTCTAATTGTATCGAGACGATCTTTTTTTATGCCATACTTCGATAGCTTCATTACCGGTGCGTATGCAACCTTCTTCAAAAACTTTCTCTCATCCTCAAGATCGTATCGGAAGGCGTGAATTTTTTCGATAGTATGATGGTTGCGCTGCAAAATTGCCTTTGAGAGAGCTCGTATAGTGCCTCCGATTCCGACCGCTACCTTCTGTCTGAACTCGGGCGGAAGCGCTTTGAGAGCCTCTTCTATATACTCTTCGACATCTTCGATAGGCATCTTTTTGTCGAAAAAGAGCTCTTTTAGCCTAACAGTTCCGATATTTAGAGAGAAGAGACTTTTGACTCTCTTTTTCTCTATCAGGGCAAGATCGGTAGAGCCCCCTCCAATATCAATAGTTACGGCATCTTCTATAGGAAGCAGGTTTGCGGCAGCGATTCCTCCCAGATAGGCCTCTTTGTTACCATTTATCACTTTGATTTTTAGGCCAAGCTCACTCTCTACGAGCTTTACAAACTCCTTCCTATTGGGGGCGTCTCGCACGGCCGATGTGGCGACGCAGAGGATCTTGCGTGCTTTGTAGCTTTTAGCTATTGTCAAAAACTGAGAGAGTGCTCGCAATGCTCTTTGCATGGCGACCGGTTGGAGAGAGCCGTCCTTTTCGTAGGCGCCTTCAGATATGCGTACTCGACTACGGGTTTCGTTTAGCAGATAGAAACCGTAACGACTGGTACGCTCATACACCACCATTCTGGCAGAGTTTGAGCCAATATCGATGACGGCGGTGCGTTTTGCCATCAACTCTCTTTCTGAAGATGTTCAAATTTGAACTTCAGCTCCTCCACGCTTTCAACATTGTCAGGGTCTGGAATGATGCAGTCAACTGGGCAGACTGCCACACAGGCCGGCTCGTCATAGTGTCCGACACACTCGGTGCAGAGATCTGGATCGATGACATAGATCGGGTCTCCCTCCTCGATCGCTCCGTTGGGACATTCGTCTCGGCATGCGTCACATGCTATACATTCATCGGTAATCATCAATGCCATATTTAAACCTTCTAAAAAATAAAATTCTGAGATTTATAACCTATGTAACCTTAGCCAATACTTAATAAAAAGAGAGTTTTAAAAGGTTGTTTAATGTTAAAGTAAAGATAGTGGCGACTCAAAGAGGATAGGCCAAAGCTATATTACTACTTCTTATCTGGCAGTTCGCATTGGGGAGTTGTGGTGAAAACCAGAGTAGCTACTGTACCGCTTTTGCCGTCGGTTCTGTTTTTAAGGGAGATTCTTGCTCCCATAGCGTCGGCAGCAGATTTTGCAAGAAAGAGTCCCAAGCCTGCTCCGGGAGCATCGCCTACTCTTTTGAAGGGGGCAAAAAGATCTATCGACTCATCTATTCCTGGCCCTTCATCTATCACATCGAGGCGAATTTTATTCTCATCTATCAATCTGGTTTTAAGTACTATCTTTTTTCCTTCAGGTGTAAACTTTATTGCGTTTTGAAGAAAGTTCTGTAAAATCTGGTTCAACAGTGTCGTCTGAATTAGTCCAGGTAATGAGTCGGGCTGCAGGTCCAGTACAAGCTCTCTCTTCTGCGACTTTGCAAGAAGTTTGAAATCTTCACCCTTTTTGCGAATGAACTCCATGATATCCACCTGGGTAGGGAGCTCGAAGTGTGCTCCCTCTTGGCGCCCTATCTCAAGAATCGACCCTATCATATCGTTAAGCTCAAGAATGGTCTTGTTGGCAAGTTGGAGTGCTTCAATATACTTTTCCGGCTCACGTTTTTTAATTAGGGTTACGTCATTTTTCAGCTTCATTACATTAAGAGGTGTTTTTAGCTCATGAGCGGCACCTATGAAGAGCTCTTTTTGATACTTTACAAATGTTTGGATACGGTTAATAAGGCGGTTTATCGACTCGCCGAGAGGTGCGAACTCTTCTGGTAATGCTTTTGTGTTTATGGTTGTCAAGAAGTTTTCGTTCAAAGAGGAGAGCTTTTTGCTCATGCGTGTAATTGGAACAATGAGCATAGCGGAGAGCCCGAAGGCGTAAAGAACTATCAAGATTAAGCTTATGAGATTTATGACGATTATGGAGCGCAGAATCTTATTGAGCATCTTTGCGACACTGGATATATCTTTTTTTATAAGAAGATAGGTTTGCGCTTTGAAGTTGTAGGGGTAGATAAGTTCGAGGTAGTGATTTCCGTTCTCCTCTTTTTCGCGCCACTCTATAGAACTGTAAAAATGGTAAGGAGCCCCTATCACCATTGCGGTAATCTGCAGTGCGTTTTTTAGATTTTTAGCATCGATCTTCTCACCCTCTTTGTAATCGGGAAAGGTTTGTACTATGTAGCGAGCCTGATTTACGAGCTCTTGAGATATCTCATCATATACAGATTGTTTGATATAGGTATATAGCATAGTAGAAAATATGATAAGTAGAATAGAGGATGCTATGATAAGTTGGGTAAGGAATTGGTTTCTGATACTTCGGCTTGCGGCCATCGGGACTCTTTAAAGTTGGTTTTGGTATCGGGTACTGCAGCTTTGTGCACTTTAGCCCCCATAGAGGCCGAAGCGCTTATTTTTGCTCTTTTAGAGGTTTACTCTTCCCCC
>JAKIUX010000139.1 GCA_021647345.1 Hydrogenimonas sp. | reverse complement strand
ATGATAATAGAGACCCCCATAGAAAACTCTTACGTCAACTTTCTGGCCCCCCTTATTTTCAACAAAAAGAGAGGTTTAATGGGGCAGATAGTTCTTGATACCCAAAAGTACCCCGATTTTCATATTGCAGAGCCGCTTAAGAAGTATCTTGACAAGAGGGAGGATGCGTCATGAAGGTAACGATCGTAGGACCGGGCAAAATGGCTCTGGCTTTAGCAAAGGGGCTTGAAAAAGAGCATGAGCTAACTATTGTCGGCAAAGATGGGGAGAGATTGCTTAAATTTACAAAGCAGCTTGAAAAACATGCAAAAACAGCGCTTATAGATAAGTATGAGATCGACTCGCAAGTACTCATTTTATGTGTAAAGCCTGCCGCACTCAAAGAGAGCTCTTCTGTACTCAAAGGAAAAGCTGAAACAGTATATTCCATACTTGCCGGCACACCTTTGAGTGAACTAAAAAAGGCTATAAAAGCGGAAAATCATGTCAGAGCAATGCCGAATCTCGCAGCACAATACTACAGCTCAATGACTGCGTTGACCGGTGATGATTCAAAAAGAGAGGAGGCCGAAACACTCTTTAAATCGATAGGAAAAACTCTTTGGGTAGACTCTGAAAAGGAGCTCGACATTGCAACCGCAATTGCCGGAAGCGGTCCTGCATATCTCGCTCTTGTGGCTGAAGCCCTCGCCGACGGAGGAGTAAAAGAGGGTCTTAAAAGAGCGGATGCCATGAAGCTTGTCGAAGGACTTTTTGAAGGTTTCGCTCCTCTGATAGCCAATAGCCACCCGGCACTTTTAAAAGATGCGGTAATGAGCCCGGGAGGCACAACGGCAGCGGGATGCTTTACTCTTGAAGAGAGCGCCGTAAGGGCATCTTTCATGAAAGCGGTAGAGAGAGCTTACGGATTGACAAAAAGATAATAGATGTTAATATGAAACAAGCTTAAAGGTGCAATTTTATATTATATATAATGGAGGATATCAGCAGCGAAATAGCTTTATCGGACTATAGGAGATTTTTATGAGACTAATTAAAATATTTATACTAACTTCTGCTCTATTCTATGGTGTACTAAACGGTGCTACCGTAACTCAAACAGACGATTTTGAGTCTGGCTCTAAAAACGGCTGGAGTGACGCTAATACGGAAATAGTCGATTACCCCTCTCCCGTAGACTCCAATACACTAAAGATCACATCAGAAAATGTATGGGTTAGCAAAATATACAATTTTGGCACACAAAACGCCAACTCCCAAGCAACAATCGATCTTGACCTGTGGGCAATAGGAGGATGGGAGAGCTGGGGTCCAGCTATCGATTTTGTCTATATAGAGATAAATGGAGTTATGGTTGTAAATAGAGAGACAATAACGGGAGCCAATAGCAAAATAGAAGAAGTAAAGCAGCACTACAACTTTACAGTTTCAACCGACTCAAGCGGAAGTGTAGAGATAAAAATAAAATACGACGTATCCGCACCAGCAGATGAGTATCTTCTTTTAGATGATGTTAAAGTATCAATAGATAGCAATTTAACATTCTATGCCGCCGATGATAACTATGCGACTCCCCCCGACAACCCTGTAGTAGAGAATGTGCTGGCTAACGATTTCGGGCAGGGCATTCATGTCATCTCGCATACTGATCCTGCCAACGGCACACTTACAATCTCATTTGACGGAAACTTCACCTATACTCCATCTGCAGGTTTTATAGGAACAGACACCTTTACCTATACCATTCAAGATGAAAACAACAACACAGACTCAGCTACTGTCACAATTGAAGTGCAGACACAGCTTTCGGAGGGAAAACTTCTTCCATTTTCTCTAATCAACCCTCCTAATACAAGAAATATTATTGGAGATTATAAAATCGCAGGAAATACCGTACTTTGTCTAACTGAGCTAACTAGCGGCTACGGCGGCACCTGCCACGGCGAAGGAGATTACCAAGACATAACCAGCAATATGCATGTAACTAAGTACCTCGATATAGACAATGACCCCTCCACCTGGAACTCTACATCTTCTTATATAGAGGTGCCGGATACCTTTGATCCAGACAGAGGAGTCATTTGGGCCGGACTGTTTTGGCAAGGAAGAATTAGTGTAGATAAAGATTATCCTATAAGATACGGCATTGAAGAAGAGAATACATACGACCTTATTGAGGTTGGAAATGGAACAACCATTACCATAGATAGATTTGATATAATGCAGTCGGGTGCGGTCGATATTAAACTAAAAATAAATAGTAGCGACTATAACGATGTCATTGCCAACACTTTTCACGTTTTTGAAAGCGATAATGGGCAGACATACGCCGCATATGCAGATGTAACAAATCTTTTTAGCACAAATCGGCTGCAAGTTGGCAAAAACACATTCACAGTTGCAAACCTTACTACTATGGAGGGGCGAGAACCTTCGCCCGGGGCCTTTGGAGGCTGGTCTTTAGTGGTAATATATGCCGAAGATTACACAAAAGGATCGCCTAAAAATATCTCAATATACAACGGTTTTATCTCTATAGACGAGACCAACGATCCAATAGAGATAAGCGGCTTCAAGCTTCCTGAAAACGGCGATATAAAGGCTCAACTATCTGTCTTTTCCGGCGAAGGCGAATATAGATACGGCAGAACTCCTTACAATAGTGCTGAAGATTGGATGAAGATTAGCGATAACGAAGATAGCGGTTACGACTATATGCCCGGCCTGCCAAGCGGCACGGATGTCGGTAACCGAGACAATATGTTTGATGCAAGACTCAATAATATCTTAAGAGATGAGTTTGTAAACGGCATTAGAAACAGCTTCTCGACCAACAATGTGGGAGTGGATGTAGATAACTACGATATATCTGAACTCATGACCCAATATAGAGACAATAACCCAGATGTCAACTCCGTCTATATTCAGATGTACAGCGACAACGACTACATAACTCCTAGTATGATGGCATTCTCTTCGGAGCTATATATACCAAACATCTGCTACGACTACACTTTTGATATAGACGGCTACGTTCTTGATAGCGCCGAAAACGATGTAAACACAACCTTGCACACTTTAGCGCCTAACAAACCCCTTAGAACTCACCTGTTAATTCGCAGCCTTGAAGGGGACTTTCCTCTTGAGAATGCCGAGTTTTCCGTAACCGTTAAAGACCCGACAATGGCAAAATATATCTCAGGCAGCGCTATGCAGGCTATTTACAACATTAACGAGTATGAGCCCGCAGGAGATCTTGTTCATAACGAGAGCGATGCGGGCTTTAACCTCTACTTCGGCGAAGGGGCTACGCCAGATCACGGCGGTACAATGTACGCTAACCAGAGCAACTACATACTCTTTGACTATGAAACCAACCAGTCTAAACCGCGCCTTGAGACAACCTTCTACTTCGATGTCAACTTCACAGTCGATTATGGAAGCGGCCCTGTAACAATCTATAAACAGCTAAACGCTGACTCAAGATGCCCCACATCAACAGTTTACGAGCCTGAGTGGGGAATTTTTAACGTCATAAGCGACCCGACAAAGCCTACAACCTACAACCTTATAACTCAAGTATCGGGCAGGCCTTTTGATATTCACGGAATATTTTACGACGCAGACTACACTACGCCAAAAAGTATAAAAACGGGTGTAGAGATAGAGGTTATAAACGCCAACTTCTTCAAAAGCGACACAAACGCCTCATGCAACAACCCGGATTCAAACACAACTGAGCCTATCTATGTGATGTTTAACAACTCATCAACCACAGCGTCCATACAAAACAATCCGGACTTTGCTCTTAGAAACTCGGCATTTAGAATCTGGTATCTTGAAGATAACAAAAGTACTTTTGTACCAAATACCTGCACAACAAGAGAGGATGAGGCCTGCATGAAAGCACTCTACGACTCTAAATTCGCATCTTTTGATACAATGTGCAAAACCGCGTGTGACGGCACTCAAACTCCAGGTACTTGTTACGGCTGCCTTAAAAAGTACCACGCAAAACCTCTCTGCTCGAGAGATAACTTCTCCATACGTCCTGAGACATTCAAAATATATATTGGCGACAACAATCAAAACGTTGACTCGCTTCCGGTACAGGTAGCCATAAACGATACCGTGAACCAAACAAATCTTTCTGCCGACTACGACTATCTTATGAGCTTGACCGCTACTAGATATAACACTAATGAAGAATCGAAA
>JAKIUX010000138.1 GCA_021647345.1 Hydrogenimonas sp. | reverse complement strand
CCCGTTGCGGGCAGCTTCGCGTACCATATCGACCGTTTGTTTTACGGTGCTCTCTTTGTTGCCTTTGAAGCTATGCTGAATAAGAGCTACTCTCAAGAGATTGCATCCTCCTCTTTTTTACTACTCAAAAACTCCATAAAAAGAGCCATAAAAACTCCAAGCATCAGCCCGGTTATTAACGATACGGCTAAAATAAGAGTCTTTTTTGGCTTGACAGGCTTATCTTTGGTGTAAATCTTTCCTACAACTTTGCTCATTACAAGATACGGCTCTTTCATTGAGATTTTTAGCTCTTTTATATCTCGCTCTATCTTTGGAATGGTTATGGTAACAAGTTTGTCAATAGATGCCTTTTTAGAGGGAATCACCTCTTCTAAAAGGCGCCTCTTTTTCGCTTCAAGGTTAGGTATAGTCTCTTCCTCTATTTTTTTTATCTGAGATTGCAAGTCTATGATCTGCATGTTGATTTGTGAAATATCATTTTGCAGGTTTGCTACCTGCATGGCGCTCATTGTAGCTAGTGCAGGATCTTTTTTTGCAGTTTGAGCCATCTTTTTTTGAATGCTTGTTATGGCTGCCTCTTTTTTCTTTATCTCTTTTTCTCTCTCTTTTATCTTCTGTCTCATAGCGGCTATATAGTTGCTTTTTAAAGCTATTTTATCTTCTATTTTTTTAGTATCTTCAGTTTTAAGAATCTCCAAAGATCTTTTAAGCTGAGGCAGGTCTATATTTTTATAGTAGTAAAGCTGCTCTTTTAGGCTCTCTACGGCGCTCTTTTTTTGCTCAATTACCGAGTCAAAATAGAGCCTATGTTTTAAAAATATATCGTCTAGTGCCTTTTGAAGCATGTCGACCGCGACCTTATTATCAAAACCAAGAGCCGTGACGGTAAAAAACTCGCCGCTTGCGCCCTTTTTTGGCACCTGTACCGCACTAATATACGCGGATGCATTTTTGTCTCTATATTTACCGGCCGTATCGTACTTTATATCAAGATACTGCTTTACGGAGTTTGCGTTGTCAAAAAGCCTGGCTATGTATGTGCCATCTTCGTTTTTGACAAGCTCCTTTCCTATCTGCACCGTAGCTTTGGCTTCAAAGATAGGTTTTGCAAAAAGCAGATATGCCGCCGCCGCCATCAATGAGACCAGCGCGAAGATTAAGATAGTCCTCTTTCTGCGTTTTAAAACTTTGATAATTTCGCGCAGGTCGATCTCATCCTCTTCTGGAGGACAGTAGGGCATATATCCGTATGGTATGACCATCTGAGAATCGTTTTTGGAATTGTTTTTCTTTTTGTCCACTCAAGTTCCTTCTTTTTTAGTAGGCGCCTTCTTTGATAAGAACGGCTTTGACAGTTTTTGTAAGTATCACAATATCCATCCAGAGGTTCCAATTTCGGATATACCAGACATCCATGTCGATTCTGTCAAAAAAGTCGACTTCGCTTCTGCCGCTCACCTGCCAAAGCCCTGTAATTCCAGGGCGGACTTTGAGAATCGTTTCAAGCTTGTTGCCGATCTTCTCTTTTTCGTTGAGCATATAGGGTCTGGGGCCTACAAAGCTCATTTCTCCTTTTATAATGTTGAAAATCTGAGGAAGTTCATCCAGTGAGGTTTTTCTCAAAAAAGCTCCTATCTTTGTCACACGAGGATCGTTTTTGTATTTATGGTATGTGTTGTAATAGTCGACTTCTTCCGGATTTTTATCTAGATACGCCTTTAGAAGTTCTTCGCCGTTTTCTTTCATAGTGCGAAACTTATAGCAAATAAAAGCCTTGCCGTCTTTGCCGAGTCTAGCTTGTTTAAACAGTATAGTTCCGTTTGGCTCCTCTTTTTTTATGAGAAAGCCAATAAAGGCTAAAATAGGAAGCAAAAAAGGTAAAATAAGCAGTGCAAACAGATAGTCGAAGATATATTTTAATGTGCGTCTATATCTGCTTTTAAGGCGATTTTGAAGGCTTATAAGATTTGTTCTTATATTGGAGAGTTCATAGATTTGCGACTGAGTTAAATCAAAATCATTAAGAAGTGGAATGAATATGACTTCATGATTCGTACGAATCTGTTCATCAATTATCTGTTTCAAGGAGCTATGGTTCATATCCCTTGAGTTAATAAATATAGTTTTTGGCTCTTGGTTTTTTGCTTCGATATAGCCTAGATATGGATTCGCATATATTTCATTGTGCAGCAGAATATCTTTTCCATATATGGCGGCCGGTTTCTGCCATATTTTCATCTTGTAAAGAGTCAATTTTGTAACTCTTTTTAAAAGCGGAATAAAAAACATCATAATCAAAAATGAAAATATTATAACTGCCCTCGAATAATTCTCTATGGTTTTGCTGAGTGCCAAGTAGGCCAGCACTATAATAAAGCTGAAAAAGAGTGCTTTTATTACCAAACGTGTTTCATGCCAGAAATCGTACCGTCTTGTATATATTCCTTCATATGTAAAAATTGTCAAAATAACCACATATATTGGGAAAAAGCCCATATATTTTGATAGAGGAATTGCATGGGGTGTGTCGAACAATGCTACGAAATTGCGCAGATAATAAGCCAACGATATAGATATTGCAATAGCTGCAAGATCGACAATTAAAAAAACTATTTTTGACAGAGTCTCTTTCATGCTACTTTAACTTTTTATACAAATTATATCTAAACTCAGTCGCGCTTGAAATCATCATCAAGCCGCACTATATCATCTTCACCGGTGTACTCCCCCACTTGCGCCTCAATAAGCACAACTGGAATTTTACCATTATTTGCCAGGCGATGCACCTCTCCAATTTTTATATATGTTGATTCGTTTGGGCGTATCAGTTTTGTTTCATCTCCTACTGTAACAGTTGCGGTACCGCTGACTACGACCCAGTGCTCGCTTCTATGAAAATGTTTTTGAAGGCTGAGTCTTTTGCCGGGCTTTACTACTATGCGTTTTATTTTGTAACCCGGAGTATCTTCAAGTACCGTGTAGGTTCCCCACGGACGGTGGGCAGTCAGATGGATAGTAGGAAGCTGTGAGCCAATTTGTTTAAGTTCGCTTACTATCTGCTTCACTTTTTGAGAGCTTCCTTTGCGGCTTATTAACAGTGCGTCGCCAGTATCTACGATCATCATATCTTCTATATCGATTGTTGCTATCGTTCTATCTGAGCCAATTATGAGGTTGTTTTTTGATCCTACTGAAATATGGTTTTCATGCAGGGTGTTGCCGTTTTCATCTTTTGGCAGCTCTTCATAGAGTGCGTCGAAACTTCCAAGGTCGCTCCAGCCTATGTCGCAGGGAACTACTTTGACATTGTCGCTTTTTTCCATCACCGCATAGTCTATGCTCTCTTCGGGTATGGCTTGCATATCTTCATGTTTGATGCGAATGAGACCATTGTCAGTTTTTGCACTTTCGTAAGCTTTTTGCGAATATTCAAAAATTTCAGGAGAGTGCACTTGCAGCTCTTTTAGAAAAGCATCGGCTCTAAAGCAAAACATACCGGAGTTCCAAAAGTATTTTAATGATTCGTTTTTGTTTTTTCGTTTTTCGTTTTCAAGAAGGTAATTTTCGGCTCTTTTTAAGTCCGGCTTCTCTTTAAAGCTTATTACATCAAAACCATCCGCCTCAATATATCCAAACCCGGTCTCAGGATATGTCGGCTCTATACCGAAGGTGACCAGTTTTCCCTCTTTGGCCAGCTCTTTTGCTTTTTTTACCGCCTCGAAATAGGCTCCTTCTTTTTTAATGAGATGATCAGAAGGGGTAACAAGCACCACCTCTTCAGGCTCAAGCGCCATACAGGCAAGAGCGATGGCAGGAGCCGTATTGCGGCCGATCGGTTCGAGCAAAAAACGGTTTCTTTCTATGCCAATCTCCTCGAGCTGATCGACTGCAAGAAAGTACTGCTCAGCGTTTGAAACTATAAATTGATTGTCGCATACTCTTTTATTTCGCTCTACTGTTTGCTGAAAAAGAGATCTCTCATCGAAGAGTTTGACAAACTGCTTGGGCATTAGCGTTCTGCTTATTGGCCAAAGCCTCGTACCGCTGCCGCCGCATAGGATGATGTTGGTCATAGTCTTGCCTTTTGCTTTTGTAGATACCACTTATACGCTATTTTAATGCCATCTTTAAGTTCAACCTTATGTCTCCACCCAAGATAGCGTAGTTTGCTTACATCTGTTAGCTTTTTCATCGTGCCATCTGACTTTTATCATTAAACAAAACCATCTT